>JAUYGE010000024.1 GCA_030690705.1 Dehalococcoidia bacterium
TCGGATATGTTTGGGACCATACAGAGGGGAGCCATATGATTCTTTTGAGTCCAGGCAAGCGCAGACTCTCGGTACCAAGACATGACGAATTGGGGCCCGGCCTGTTGAGAAACTTAATCCGCGATACTGGATTAACGAGGGAAGAATTTATCAAATTGCTAAGAGACTGAGAGCTAAGTCAACTCCCCCCTACTCTATCTGCCAGTCTCTGTAGCCCTGCTGAATGGTGGCGACGTATTCGGGGGAGGGTTTTCCCTCCTGGGCCAGGTCTCGCTTGATGTAGATCACCGCCTCCAACCACTCGTCATCCTCAGTGACCACCATGACATTGTGCCGGTCATACAGGCCCTCGTTGTAACCTTCAGACTTGTCCAGCGACTGCAAGTCTCTGGTTGAAATCTCGTATACTGCCCCGGCCACCCTCTCACCCTGCAGCCGCTTGAGGGTGGCCGTCCCACCACGAGTCTGCCGCGACCACCCGGTGAATATCATCTTGTGGTTGGGCAAGAAAGCCGGAAATTTCGGTTTCGAGTCCGGGCATCGCTGGGCCATCTGCTTCTTGCTCAGGTTCGAGGCATAGGCAAAGTAGTAGAGCTTGCCTGTACCTTCTGGCCGACGGATGGGACGCTCCATACCTACCACGGCAGCGGTATCCTTCTCTCGTAGACGGGGATGCACGTGATGGCATTCTCGGGGCAGACGCGCTCACAGAGGAAGCAGCTCTGGCAGTCCCTGAGGTACTTGATGAACGCCTTCTGCCTCTCCCCGTCCATCTTCAGGACGTCCATCGGGCAGTAGTCAACGCAGATAGCGCAGCCGGTACACATGGAGACATCTATCTTCCTTACGCCCATTTCACGCTCCCGTTCTCGACGCGTATTATGCCCTGTTTCTCCGCCGCCCGCCACAGGGGATGAAGCACCTTCTCCACGGGCGGCCTGAGCTTGTACCGCTCCAGGGGCACCGGGGCCGCCCCAAGCTCCATCCGGTCGCCGTCCCTCTTGACCGTCACCAGCTTCACCCACTCCGTATGGTCCAAATAGGGATAGTCCTCCCGCAGGGACTCCCTCGACTCTCTCCTGTAAAGCGCGCTCTCCAGCATCATCCGAGCCACCAGGGCGATGTTGCCCGCCTCATGCGCCATCCGCAGATAGTGCGGGTCATAGGCCTGCAACAGAGGCACCTGGCCGTGCCAGATGCCCTCCACCTCCTGCAAGGCCGCTTTCAGGCGCTCCTCATGCCTCAGTACCAGAACGTCGTAGGGCATGAGAGCCTCCTGAACGGATAACAGGACCTGGTCGGGCTCGATGCCGTCCCTTCTCTTCAGAGGAGCGAACATGCGCTCCCTGAATTCAGCTACCTGCTCACGGCTTATCTTCGGAGGCGGTACTTCGCTGGCATACCCGGCGGCATACTTGCCGGCCCTCGCCCCGGAGGTCATGGCCCCGGGCAGCGCCGTCTGCCCCTCCGGTCCCACCGCCGGCATGGTGTCGCCGCAGGTGAAGAGGCCCGGCAGGGTGGTCTCATACCTGCTGTTCACCAGCAGCCCGCCGTTGCAGCTCGGGCCTTCGATGACCCACTCGATCCTTTTCACGAACCTGTCCCCGACCACCACTCCCGCCCTCTCGTACATCATCAGGGGCAGGGGTATCACCCGCTTCATGCGCTGCACTTTTTCCGGCTCAACGCCGGTCATGTCCAGGTAGAGCGGCGTTCTCCCCCGCCTGGCCTCTATGGCGCAAGCGACGCTCAGGATGCCAAGCTCCGTCCGCTCTTTCAGGGCCGGGTCGAATGTCTCGGCGAACCGCCGGCCGTCGGAGTTCACCAGTAGGCCGCCGGCGCCCAGATACATGTTGTTGCCCGGGCCGATGTCGTAGTGGGCCGGCCCTGTATTCGGCACCGCGCTGTCCAGGCCGGCCAGCGTCACCCCCGCCCGGTAGGCAGCGGCCATGCCGTCTCCGGTGACGTTGCGGTGGCCGGGACGGCGCCCCTTCATGAAGCCTCTGCCGGTGGCCAGGACAACGCTCCGTGCATAGAACTCGTAGACCTGCCCGCTCTCGGTGCTGAAGCCTATAGCTCCGGCGGCCCCGCCCCCATCCGTCAGCAGGTCGGTGACCATCACCCGGTCGACAATCTTCACCCCTTTTTCAATGGCCGCCTTCCGCATGGCCTCCATCATCCTGTAGCCGCCGCGGAACATCACCCGCCGGTAGATGCCGCGGGCCAGGATGCGGTCGAACTTGCCGTCCGGGGTCTTCTCAAACTCCACCCCGAAGCTGTCCATCTCCCTGATGCGGTCGTAGACGTCGTCCAGGTGCTGGGCCAGCCTCTCCTGGTCGCACAGGAAATGGGACCTCAACACGCTTTCATAGACAGCCTTATCCCGGTCATCCTCATGGGGGAAGAAGGTGCGAATCACCCCGGCGCCAAAGGCGCTGCAACCGCTTCTCCCCACCGAAGCCTTGTCCACCTGGACTACATGTGATGCGCCCGCTTCCCTTGCCTTAATAGCGGCAAAGGTACCCGCCAGGCCACCGCCGATGACCAGGACATCGATATCCCGCATGACTACCTCGTCAGCCATGAGCTTCCACCTCCTGAGCGGCTCTTCGAGGTGATTATAGACCAGACGTGGCTGACCTGTCACCCCTCATTCCCACACCGACGGATTGCTTCGGGGCTCCGCCCCTCGCAATGACGGGGGTGCAGCTTGACAGCCGCTGCCGATGGCCCCTATTATCGCCTTTCACTTAAGAGGTCACACAAGAGAGAGGAGGCAACTATGGACAGAGCCGGGAAGAGCGACGTGAAGGTGGACGTAGCGATAGTCGGGGCGGGCATGGGAGGACTGATCGCCGCCATCGAAGCCGCCGGCATGGGCGCCAGGGTGACTGTCCTCGACAAGCTCGGCCCGATGATAGGCAAGGGCATCAAGGCCCACGGGTTCGGCTGGTTCGGCAACGAGACCTGCCGGGCAGGCGGAGGTGGGCTGGACCAGGTCGAGCCGGAGATGCCTGTCGAGGAGTTGCTCGCCCTGCACCGGAAGCAGGGATGGGGGAGGGTCGACCTCGAACTGCTGCGATTGTTCCACGAGAGGGTGCCCGGAGACATCAGGTGGCTGAGAGACGATCTGGGGCTGCCATTCACGTCGACCGGCTCACTATTTGGCTCTATCCTGCTGCAGACCGTTCATGTGAAGGGGAGGGGGCCCGGCCTGATGAGATTCCTGTACCAGGCGGCGGAGAAAAGAGGCATCGAAATCCGGTTCGAGACGAAGGTCCTGGAGCTCCTGACCGGAGACCTCGGCGAGGTCATCGGACTGAGGGAGAGAGATGCCGGCGGGACCCGGGATATCCATGCCGGAGCGGTCGTCCTGGCTGCCGGAGGCTTCGAGGGGAACAACGAGATGATGCTGAGGTATGTCGGGCCTCAGATTACCTACGGCGCGGTGATATCCGGGTGTCCGACCAACACCGGAGACGGCCACCAGATGGCCCTCGAGGCAGGTGCGCAGCTCGCCAACATGAGCGTATGCCACATCAATACGACCAACCAGCTTTTGAGTGAAGGGCCCACGCGACGTTTGCGAAATATCTGGCCTGGCGGGATTTATGTCAACAAGGAGGGCCAGCGCTTCATCGACGAGGGGACGGCGGACAGCGATACCCTCTCCAACGCCATCGCCTATCAACCGGGCAGTGTGGCCGCCCTCATCTTCGATGAAAGGGCGCGGTTAAAGGACCCCGAGGCCTACGCGGCCTATCCCTACAAGGACAAACTGATCAGGTCGGCGGCGACCATCGAGAAGCTGGCTGAGACCATCGAGATGCCGTCGGCCCAGCTTCGACGGATTGTCAACGAGTTCAACGCGGCGGTAAAGGAGGGGAAGGCCCCTTCGGCGGGCTCAGGGCAGGCTCCGGGGCTGCCCATCCCCAAGACGAGGGAGGCCCACCGTCTGGAGACGCCTCCCTACTACGCCTACTATCCCGTGGTGCCCGGACTGAACCATACCCTCGGCGGTGTGAAGATAAACACCGCCGCCCAGGTGATCGACCGCGAAAACCGCCCCATCGCCGGGCTGTATGCTGCCGGCTCTATGGTGAACTGGAGCTTCGGCAAGCCCTTCACCGTGGCGGGCGTCACCAGCTACATGGGCAACTACCACATCAGGTCTTCAAAAAAGGGTGGGGCCCTGGGCGGCCTGTCCACGGCCCTGGTCTTCGGTCGCATCGCCGGCGAACGGGCGGCCCAAGCGGCGATCAAGAAGCCGAAACGAAGGAAGAGCTGAGGCATGCCCACCGAGCCGTGGCGGCCCGCGCCGGAAGCCGAGGACGTCAAGAACATCCCCATCGCCTTCCTGGATGGAAGCCCCCTCGGCGCTTTCACCACGAGAGTATACCTGGGGCCGAAGAATAGCGTCGGCGCAACATACTTCCAGTTCGTAATTGTGGATGGGTCGGGGAGAGAAAGCCAGCCCGTGCTCCAGGGCCTGTCCAATACCGGTGAATACCCGGCCTACAACTGGATTGAGGTATCGTTCTTCCAGCCCCGGGTGGCCCTCATCGCCACCGAGACGGCAAGGGCTGCCTTCGTTGACCTGAGAGAGGCGGGACTGGAAGAACCACTTTTCAAGCGCCTGGCTGACTTGCTCCCTCCGGGGGGGCACCTGATGGTGGAATATGACAGCCCGGAGCAGGAGGAAACACGACTGGGACTGGAGCGAGGCTTCCCACCCGCGGCTACCCCCGTGGGGAGCCTTCTGTATCGTGTTGGCTGCGGTCTCAGCTTCAAGGACTGGTATTTCGCCGAAGGCGGGAGTGAAGGACCGCGCAAGCTGCAGTGTTTCAAACCGCTGAACGAAGAACTGGCCCGTTCTCATGCCAGTCTCCTGGCGCAAGAGATGGAAGCCTTTCTCGCAACTGGAACCGCGGAACAGACAGACCATCTCAAGCGCAGGGCAATAGAGCAGGCCCATAAGATACTGAAGCGGGTGAGGGAAGATGGCAAACCGGAGAGGAAACAGGATAGCATCAAGAAAAAGGGGAAGAGTGGACTGCAGCGGCTCAGTAGGATACTGCAGCATCTGAGGGGAAAGGGCAAATCGGAGAGGAAACCAAATAGCAGCGACAAGAATGGAAAGGCCGGCAAGGGTAGAAAATAATTAGAAGCCCAACTTCTCCTTAACAAGGATGGTGGATATCCGGTTGGGCACACCCTCCCGCTCATAGACGACCATTTTGCCGATGAAGGTGCCGGAGGAACCGGCCTTTTTCATTCTGGCATCTTCCAGGGGCACGACATGCTCATGAAGCCGCTTCAACATCATCTCCAGGTCGGCGACTATCTTGTTCACCCCCACCACCCAGATTACATTCTTGGCGCCAAAGACATAGCCACCCTGGCGGCTGCCTGAAGCATCCGTCCCCAGCACTTCACCGGTCTCGGCCACAGCCTGGACGCTGCCCAGGAAATACTCGGCGGTGGTGCTGAGCCGCCTCAGGTCTGCCTGC
>JAUYGE010000202.1 GCA_030690705.1 Dehalococcoidia bacterium
CAACAGGGCCGACCAGGGACAAACCACACAACTCAAAGAGGTTGGCTGCGATTTTGTGGCGTTCCCCGCCGACGAGATGCCGGTCGGCATTCTCAAGGAGGAGGAACTCGGGAAAGTCATCATCGTACCCGCAACGCTGGAAGACGGCCTCGCCGCGGCCATCAACGAGATATCCGCCGATGCAGCCATCATCCAGTGCGAAGAAGAAGCCTCCCTGACAGTACGCAGCTTGTTGTCCATCCTGAGATTGACCGAGGTTATCGAAATACCCGTGCTCGCATACCTGTCGCCCGGGAGCGGGCAAGAGGAGATTGAAGCCATGCGGCAGGCCGGCGTAGCCGGTATCGTGCTGCCCCTCGGTCAGGGACACTTAGCAGCAAGAATCAAGGAGTTGCGCCAGTTGGTGAACACCCTGCCGGTCGAAAGAAAGATACATCCTCACAAGAAGGCTGCGTTGCTACCCGTGATCGGCGTCGAGGACGAAGAGTCCCTCGACGAAGAGCCCTAGAACCCTTCCCTCAACCCCTCTGCTGAGCCATCTGGAACAGCTTCCCCTCTGTCTTGATGGAGGGGGCAATAACCATCTCAACCTTGTGCATATCCCCTATAGTGACGACGCCGCACACACCCATGCAGGTGCGCAAGGCGCCGACGAGGTTCTGGCTGCCATCGGTCACTGACGACGGCCCGAACAGCATTTGCTGAAGCGTTCCCCTAGTGCCAACCCTGATGCGAGTGCCCCTGGGCAGAGCGGCATGCGGAGTGGCCATACCCCAGTTGTATCCCCTCCCCGGCGCCCCCTCTGATTGAGCAAAGATTGACCCGAGCATGACTGCATCCGCCCCGGAGGCAAGGGCCTTGCACATATCGCCGCTATTGCGGATGCCGCCATCGGTGATGATTGACACATACCGGCCACTCTCCTTAAGAAATGCCTCCCGGGCCGCAGCACAATCCATGGTGGCCGTAACCTGGGGAACCCCCACGCCAAGGACCTCTCTGGTGGTGCACGCTGCACCGGGACCTACTCCCACCAGAATAGCAGCAACGCCGTTGCGCATTATCTCCAGGGCTGCTCCGTAGCTCACACAGTTGCCCACCACAACCGGTATCGACACAGACTGGCAAAGTTCGGAGAATACGAGACCGCGGTAGCTTTTGGAGACATGGCGAGCAGTGGTGACTGTGGACTGCACCAGAAAGATATCGCAGCCGGCTTCGGCAGCCAGGGGAGCGAAATTCTTGGCGTTGGCCGGCGTAACCGAAACGGCACACCTGGCGCCTGTATCTTTGATAGCCTTGATTCGCTCCCCAATCAACCTCGGGTCGATGGGCTTGCTATATATCTTTTGAAGCAAGGAAGTAACTTCAGGGTCTTTGGCGCGGGAGAGCGCTACCAGCATCTCTTCGGGATTGTCGTAGCGCGCCTGCACACCCTCCAGATTAAGGACTGCCAGCCCGCCCAGCTTGCCATAGTGCACCGCGAACGGCACGTCCACCACCGCATCCATAGCCGCAGCCAGGATTGGCAGCTCGAAAGTCAGGCTGTCGATCTTGAAACTTATATCCGCCTGCTCCGGATTGACGGTGACCTCTCCGGGTACCAGGGCTACCTCATCAAAGCCATAAGCTACACGCATGTTCTTGAACTGGGGGGAATACATCTCTATATCCTGCCGGTAATTTGCCAAACTATAGCAAAGGCCAGCATAGGCGTCAAGAACCCCGAAGGACAGCTCCATATTGTCATTGCGAGCGAAGCGAAGCAATCCGCGAACCCTGGGAGGTGGACGGATTGCTTCGGCACTGCGTGCCTCGCAATGACAAAACGGTAGCGTGTAACTGGGCTACTGAACCTGCTCAATAAGTTGCGCTATGCAACGTGTTTCGTCTAAAATGTGGTGCTATGCCCAACCTCTATCTGGTAGCTACCCCAATTGGCAATCTGGAGGACATTACTCTCAGGGCGCTGCGCATCCTCGGAGAGGTCAAACTGATAGCCGCCGAGGACACTCGCACGACGCGCCACTTGCTGAGAAAATACAACATCAGCACGCGGTTGATAAGTTATCACGAGCAAGGCAAGGGCTCCGACACACAGCCTATTCTGGAGTATCTGAAAGAGAACGATGTGGCCCTGGTCTCCGAGGCTGGAATGCCGGGTCTGAGCGACCCCGGCTACAGGCTGGTCGCCGCCGCCGTCCGGGAAGGCATCCCAGTTGTACCAATACCTGGTCCTTCCGCCATAGTGACAGCCCTGGCGGCCTCCGGACTACCCAGCAACCAGTTCCTCTATGTGGGATTTCTGCCCCGACGAAAGACGGCGAGGCGGCGGTTCCTTCAGTCAATCGCCGCTGATCCCAGGACCATCGTTGCCCTTGAGTCGCCCCATCGTCTGAGAGCAGCCCTCGAAGACCTGGTCGAGGTCCTTGGCGACCGGGGAGCGGCGTTGGCACGGGAATTGACCAAGGTGCACGAGGAGATTTATCGAGGTAGGCTGAGCCAGGCAATTGAACACTTCGCCGAGCCCAGGGGTGAGTTTACCCTGGTGATCGAGGGCAAGACCGAAAAGGGCAGACCGGAGATAGAAACAGAAGCGATCCAGGAGTTGCGGCGCCGCCGTTCCGATTTTGTCGGGATGGGAGCGGGAAAGGCGATAGCCCGGGTGGCGGCCACCTCAGGGCTCAGGCGAAGAGACCTGTATCGCGCCTGGCTTCAGCTTCAAGCGTGAAAGGAAAAAACCATGCATTGCGGTTGCATCGCTGTAGGTGACCTGACCTGTACTAGCTGCCAGCAGACGATAAAACATGCCCAGCGTTATCTCGTCAACTATGACGAGGCTGGCAAGAAGGAACGCCTCTGCCTGAGGTGCTGTCTCGAGAAGGGGTGCGCCCAGAAGCAAAAAGATAAGGGCGAGGACATGCTCACCTTCTTCGGTGGATAACCCCATGCACCGGGAGAGGACAGCATAACCCGTTGAAGAACGAGCGGTGAGCGAACAGATATTTATTGGGGTGGCGTGGCCCTACGCCAACGGCCCGCTCCATCTGGGGCATATCGCCGGGGCCTATCTGCCGGCAGACGTCTTTGCCCGCTACCAGCGTATCACAGGCAACCGTGTTTTGATGGTCTCCGGCAGCGATCAGCACGGCACTCCCATCACCATACGTGCTGAGCAGGAAGGCCTGACACCGGCGCAGGTGGCCGACAAGTACCATAGAGAGTTCATTGACTGCTGGCGCCAGCTCGGCATTTCCTTCGATATCTATACTCATACGGAGACCGCGAACCATGCAAAGGTCACCCATGACATCTTCTCGACGTTGCTGCAGAAAGGCCATATCTACAAAGGCAAGATGTCCCAACCCTTCTGTCCATCCTGCCAGCGTTTCCTGCCTGATCGCTATGTCGAGGGTACCTGTCCTTTTTGCGGCTCGCCCAGGGCAAGAGGCGACCAGTGTGAGGACTGCGGCAAGTCATTGAACCCGGAGGACTTGCTTGAGTTGCGCTGCAAGATATGCTCCGCCAAACCCCACTTCAGAGACTCCGAACACTTCTTCCTGCGCCTGTCGTCTTTCCGCGACCAGCTGCTGGCCTGGGTGAAACAGCAAAGCCACTGGCGTCCCAATGTGTTGAACTTCACCCTCCGCTATCTGGAAGAAGGGCTGAAAGACAGGGCCATCACCCGGGACATGGAATGGGGCATCCCGGTGCCCGTGAGCGGCTTCGAAAAGAAACGCATCTACGTATGGTTTGAAGCCGTTATCGGCTATCTCTCAGCGAGCAAGGAATGGGCGCAACTCCAGGGAGAACCGGAGAGCTGGCGACCCTTTTGGTGGGGGAAGAGCAAGAGCTACTACTTCATCGGCAAAGACAATATACCCTTTCACACCATGATTTGGCCGGCGATGCTCATGGGCTACGACGGCCTCAATCTGCCCTATGATGTGCCCGCCAATGAATTCCTCTCCATCGACGGGAAGAAGCTATCCACCAGCCGCAATTGGGCGGTCTGGCTTCCTGACTACCTGCAAAGATACGACCCGGACCCTTTGCGCTATTTCCTTTCGGCCAACATGCCCGAAACAGCCGACGCCGATTTCTCCTGGAAGGAGTTCTACCGGCGCAATAACGATGAGCTGGTGGCGACATACGGGAATCTGGTCCACCGAGTGCTTACCTTCTGCCAGCGCCACTTCGCCGGTCAGGTACCCGAAGGGAGGCCGGACGACCCGCCAAGCCAGATACTGATTCAAAAAGCGCAGGCGGCTTTCGACACCGTCGGCACTCATATCAACGCCTGCCGTTTTCGCGAGGCGATAAAGGCTGCCTTCGGCCTTGCCCAGGAAGCAAACAGGTACCTGGATGAGAAGTCGCCGTGGAAAGCCCAGAAGAATCATGATAGCTCCACCGCCATATACACTTCTCTGGTGACCATCTCTGCACTGAAAACCCAGCTTTATCCCTTCTTGCCGTTCAGCTCGGCGAAGCTTCATCGCCTGCTGGGCTTCACAGGCAACCTGGAGAGCGACGGCTGGAAACTGCGCTTCCCCACTCCAGGACAGGCGTTGCCCCCACCAGAACCCCTGTTTATCAAGCTGGATGAAAAGCTGATATCTGAAGAGAGCATGAAAATCGGGGGCAGCAGCCCCTCATGAGTCTGACTTTGCCGCCCCCAGCCCCGCTCAAGAAGGAGAGACTGGTGCGAGACATCCCATTCCCCCCCACCGTCCAGAGATACCTGCAAAAAGTGGAGGAACATCTGCAGTCCCTGAGCCGGCTGGAGAACCATCCCCGGGCCTCCACCGTATTGAAGCACGTCCTGCAGAACGGCGGCAAGCGGATTCGCCCGGCCCTGGCCCTTATGGCAGGCGCCTTTTACAACTGCGACCTGGACCGCCTGGTCACCCTGGCGAGCGCCGTGGAACTCCTGCACACGGCTACCCTGCTCCATGACGATACCGTGGATAACTCAGACCTGCGCCGCGGACGGCCCACCGTCAACAGCTTGTGGGGCGGGGGAAGGGCGGTCCTGCTTGGAGATTACCTCTTCTCCAAGTCAGCCCACTTGGTCGCCTCCCTCGGCAATAGCCGCCTCACCGGCCTTTTCGCCGATACGCTGATGACCATTTCCATGGCGGAACTGGAGCAAACGCTGAACGACTTTCAACTGAAGAAGAGCAGAGACGGATACTTTCGCTGGATCAGCGGAAAGACAGCCTCCATCTTTGCCATGGCCACCGAATCCGGGGGCATTCTGAGTGCCGCGCCGGAAGAAGACATCGCGGCTTTGCGTACCTACGGACTGCACCTCGGCCTGGCATTCCAGATAGTGGACGACATCCTCGATTTCACCGGTGAAGAGAAGGAGATGGGCAAGCCCGTGGGCTCCGACCTTATGCAGGGAGCCCTCACCCTACCGGTCATCCTCTTGCTGGAAAGCGAGCCCGAGAACGATATGGTTAGAACGATCTACGAACACAGAGAGAGTCTACCCTCTGTCAGGACGGTGCTGGACAGGATTGTAAACTCACCTATTCTGCAGGAATGCTACAAGATAGCAAACGAACAGTGCAGTATCGCACGCACTGCGCTAAGAGACTTGCCACGGAAGCCCGTCCGCCAGGCGCTTGACGAAATCGCGGAGTTCGTAGTAGAGAGAAAAAGATAGTCGCCTGGCGTCAAACCCAGCTCTCGCCCCCTTCGAAAACCTCTTTCTTCCAGATGGGAACAATCTGCTTGAGACGGTCAATGGCATACTGACAGGCTTCAAAGGCCGTCTTCCGGTGGGATGCCGCCACAGCAATCACTACAGCTGTCTCCCCTATCTCCAGTTTCCCTACGCGATGCACGATGGCAACGTCCTCTATCCCCCATCGCGCCTTGATCTCTTCGAGGAGCTCACGCAACTTTTTCTCCGCCATCTCCCTGAACGCCTCGTATTCCATAGAGATGACTTTCTTGCCCTCCGAGTGGTCCCTGATTACGCCATTGAAAGTCACCACTGCTCCGTGAGCATCACGCCTCACTGATGACGAAACGTCCATCGTGCGCTCCGGTGTTATCGGCCTGTCTGTTATCTCAATAAACATCTCTAGACCACTTACTAACAGGCTTCTCTGAATCCCGATTCATCGGGAGACTCTATCAAATGTGTTACCATCTACCCGCAGAGAGGCAGGGCACGGCGTAGAAGAGGGGCTACGCCCCTCTTCGAAAACGTAACCCCCTCTCTCCTTGAAAAGGA
>JAUYGE010000040.1 GCA_030690705.1 Dehalococcoidia bacterium
CCGGAGAAGACCCGGCGAGGAGGTCCTCATAGTAGAGCATGCCCTGGGCCTTACCGTCCAGGGCGATGAAGTCCTTGACCGTCGGCACGCCCGCTTTCATCCCGGAGACCATATCGACGTAGCGTTCCCCCATCAGAAGCGTCCTGGTCTCGGCGAAATTGAGCATGTAGGACAGTTCCTCGGCCTTGGCCCGGAAATTCAAAGGTGAGAGGATAAGGCCAGCCTTGGCGCAGGCGAAATAGGTCTCTATATACTGCGGACAGTTCACCTGGAGGATCGCCACCAGGTCGCCCTTCTTCCTGCCCAGCTTGATAAGAGCATTGGCCAGACGGTTCGCCCTCTCGTTTATCTCGGAGAAGGTGAGCTTCTTCCCCTCGAAGATGACCATGGGCCGGTCGGCGCAGATGGCGGACGAGATATTGATGAAATCAACGGTGTTCATTCAGACCCTCCCTGAAAGAATCGCTCTTGGCCGAACGCACATTTTAAGACCAAAACCGTTCTCTGTCAAAAGCGCGGAATCCTGCCCTGCCACCGGTTTCTACGTTGCTCGTCGGACTATCGTTGAGAAGACGCCGAAACAGGACCACGCGTGAAGGAACAAAGGGAAAAGAAGCTCAGCTACTCTGTAGACAGAATACCCTCGCACTTCTCGTCCCAACTGGACACTTCGTCAGATTGTGTGCCTTTCAAGCGATTTATTTATCACCAAGTTGAGTTATGCTACTGACCGGTGGTGTAAGGGCTACTATTAGCACGGATACGGCGCTCACGCCAACAAGCGCCAACCAGATTCCCTGGTAGCTGCCCCACTTATCATATACCCAGCCGGCCAGAGCCGGGCCTGTTATGTTCCCCACCATGGTCACACCGAGAGTGAAGCCGTGGACGGTGCCGAATATCTTCCTGCCGAAATGCTCCCTCAGCAGAGCTATCCTCATAGTGACACTGGCGCCCCATCCAATACCGAAGAGGAGGAGAAAAGGCAGAATAACCCACAATCGCCCCGGAGATACAAAGCTGAACAAGAGCAGGCCCAGGCCCGTCAGAACAAAGCCGGTGGCAGCAGCCCGCTTCTTATCGAGCCTGTCCGCGAACCAGCCGGAGCTGAGGCGGCCGAGGATGCTTGCCACTGGTATCGCACTGGCTACGAGACTGGAAGACGCTCGACTAATGCCAACGGTGCTCAGATAGGGCATCACATGGACCACTACAGCGTTTATGACCATAATCTGACACATAAACGCCGGCGCTATGTGCCAGAACGCCGAGCTCTTCAAGGCTTGTCTTGCTACAATATCCACCTCGGGCTTATGCGTCGGTGGATGGCGCTCGTCAATAGCGGAACTCTTGCTTTCGTCACCATCGGGCAAATACCCATGTTGTTCTGGCGTGTTTCTGATTAGAAGTGACAGCGGCAAGCCTATCAGCCATACACCTAGCCCAAGGCTGAACATGGAGGTGCGCCAACCGTATGTATCAATAAGCGTTGTCACCAATGGGACCAGTAGCCCACCCAGGGCGAAGCCGCTCGTGGCTATGCCGGTGGCTATACCCAGGTTTCTCCGGAACCAGTGCACCAGCGTGGTGAGAAACACGGTGGCGCTGGAGGAACTGATACCTATGGCTATCAGGATGAAAGCCGCATAGAACATGCCAAGGGAATTGATACGGCTCAACAGCACCAGACCCAGGCCGGAGATTACAATTCCTCCGAACACCAACTTTCTTGATCCCCAGCGGTCTACAAGCATCCCCACTATGGGAGCGAGGAGACCTGTCTCCAGGCCTCGTAGCGACGCAGCAAGTGAAATCTGGACATAGCTCCAGCCAAATTCGTTTGCTATCGGTTCAAACACGGCGGTGAAGCCGAAGTGTATTACTCCGGCCGTATATAGCGAAATAAGGGAACTGGCGCCAACAACCCACCACCCATAGAAAACTGTGGGGCGCTTCGGCTTCACGTACATCGTTTGCACTTAATATAACATATAGTGAACATAGGGAGAGACATCTGGTGTGAGAGTCGAAACTTAAAGAAGGCTGTTAGTGTTCTGAGAAGTCGTGGATTCGATGGGTCCCGCTGCCCTGTTGACAGCCGCTAGTGTTAGTGGTACAAGAGATAATGATAATCGTCACTCTGAGTGGGATAGTATATGCCTGAATACTCTGTGCTTGGTCGAGGTGTCGTTCGTACTGATGCCCGGGACAAGGTGACCGGCCGGGCCAAATACGCGTCGGATGTGCACTTGCCCGGGATGCTGACAGCCAAGGTCCTGCGCAGCCCCTTTGCGCATGCCCGCATACTCAGCATCGATACCTCCCGAGCCGAACGGCTGGCGGGGGTCAAGGCCGTAGCCACGGGCCGGGACATCCCCCCGGTGCGCTTCGGCAAGTGGATGCTGGACCGCACCGCCCTTGCCCTGGGCAAGGTCCGCCATATCGGGGAGCCAGTGGCGGCAGTGGCGGCAGTAGATAAAGAAACGGCGGAAGAAGCAATAGAGCTGATCCGGGTAGAATACGAAGAGATACCTGCCGTCTTCGATCCGTTGGAGGCCATGAAGCCGGGGGCTCCTATTGTCCACGAAGATCTGGATGGCTACCAGCCCCTACCTCCTCTACGGCAGAGCCAGGGCAACATACTAATACAGGCATGCCTGAAACACGGGGATATGGAGCGGGGCTGGCGGGAGGCCTTTCTCATCCATGAGGACTGTTACAGTACCCAGCCAGTCTATCACGGACTCATGGAGCCTCATGAAGCAGTAGCGGCGGGGGATTCTGGGGGCAGGGTGACCGTTTGGAGCCCCAGCAAGGCCCCGTTTGAATTGCGCCGGGCGCTGGCCAGCATCGTCGGGCTGCCCGTCTCGCAGGTGAGGGTCATTAGTACCACCGGCGGGGGTGACTTCGGCGCCCGGGGTTCTCCCAGCGTGGAGCCTATCTGCATGCTGCTGGCTCAGAAGACCTCCCTTCCGGTGCGCATGTCTCTTACCGTGGAAGAAGAATTCGTAGGCAGCTACTATCGGGAAGCCGCCACGGTGACCCTGAAGGTGGGGGTCAAAGAGGATGGAACTCTGGTTGCGCTCCAGGGCCGGATTGTATTCGATACAGGCGCTTACAGCGATGTGCTGGGGCACATAGGTGGGGCCACCGGCCATCTGGCAGGCCTCTATGATATTCCCAATTTCGATGTAGAGGGTTGTGTCGTCTACACGAACAATACTCCCCGGGGCCAGTGTCGGGCCCCCAGGACTCCACAGCCGATATTTGCCCTCGAATCCCACATGGACGCTGTAGCCAGGAAGCTGGGGATGGACCCCATGGACTTCCGCCTCAAGAACGCTGTGGAGGATGGAGATAACCTGCCGGGAAGGGGCCTCTTGCGGAATGCCGGTTTGAAGCAAACCCTCCATACGGTGGCGGACTATCTGCGCAAAGAAAAGGGAGCGTTGGCACCCTTCCGGGGCTGGGGCATCGCCTGTGGAGAACGGACCCTCACCCCTGTAGCACAGGCGGGCCCTGCCTCCTCCGCTTACGTCAGAGTCAACGAGGATGGGACGGCTACCCTGTTCAGTGGCATCAGCGAGGTAGGAGGTGGTCAGTGGACGGCCATGTCGCAGATTGTGGCCGAGGTATTGGGCATTCCTTTCGAACATGTATCGGTGGTGTCCGGCGACACCGAACTTGTTCCTCATGAGGGGGGCACCGGAGGCAGCCTTACCACAGGGCGGGTGGGCACTTCCGTGAGGCTTGCCGCCGAAGATGCCAGGGGGCAACTGCTCAGCCTGGCAGCGATGAGGTTGAAAGTTAGGGAAGAGGACCTGGAGATCGGCCGGGGCCAGGTCTATGCGAAGAGGGCCCATGAAACAGCCATACCCATAGCTGACTTGGCTACTGCGGCCCTCACTTCTCCTGGCGGTCCTATCTTAGGCACAGGAAGACACCTTCGGGAGAAATGGGTGGCGTCCCTGGCCGAAGCAAAGGGCATGGTGGATAGCGCCCACTACTGTACCCATGCCGCTTGTGTGGAGGTGGACGCTGAAACGGGGCAGGTGCGAGTGCTCAAATATTTTGCCTGCCACGATGTGGGATTTGCCATCAACCCCCTTCTGGTGGAGGGGCAGATTGAAGGAGGTGTGATTTTCGGCCTGGGCTATGCACTGACGGAGGAAGTCTTAAGCCAAAGAGGCCGGGTCCTCAACCCGAGCTTCATGGACTACCACCTGCCCACAGCCCCAAGTCTTCCCAAGATAGAATGTGCCACGATAAGCGTTCCTTCCGGCCTAGGGCCCTTTGGTGTCAAGGGGGTTGGGGAACCGCCTACTGTGCCCGTGGCTCCGGCTATCGCCAATGCCATCTATGACGCTGTAGGAGTTCGCATCAAGGACCTACCTATCACGGCGGAGAAGGTCCTCAAAGCCCTTAGGGAGAAAACGTTGCACTAACCTGGCTACACCGGTCCTCCTACCCCTCAATCACCTCTTTGGTACTGGGCACGCGGCCCTGGAGGCGTGGGTCTATGCGACAGGCAGAGTCGAGGGCCCGGGCCAGCGCCTTGAACAGCGCTTCGGCTTTGTGATGGTCGTTGTCGCCGCTCATCACCCGGGCATGCAGGTTCATCCTGGCCTCGGCGGCCAGCGAGACGAGGAAGTGCCGCACCAGTTCAGCAGGCATCTCTCCTACAGTGAGGTGGGCAAAGGGGGCATCAATGACGGCGTATCCCCTCCCCCCGAGGTCCACCGACACCATCGCCAGAGCGTCGTCCATAGGCACCACCGCCCAGCCCATGCGGGCTATGCCCGCCCTGTCCCCCAGCGCTTTGGCGAAGGCCTTCCCCAGGCAGATGGCCACATCCTCCACCACATGGTGAATATCGCTGCCATTCGCCGAGACACTTATGTCGAACACCCCGTGCCGCGCCAGCTGGTCGAGCATGTGGTCCAGCATCCTCACCCCGGTCTTCATGTCCGACTCCCCACTGCCGTCCAAGCTCAACTCCACCCGGATGGAGGTCTCTTTGGTCTCCCGCTTGATGGTGGCTTTTCTCATTTGTTCAACCTCTCACCCCTGCCCCTCTCTCCTTCCCAAGGAGAGAGGGGGGATTTTGTCATAGGGGTTGCGCCCCTCTGGAACACCGCGCGTTAAGCAACCTCGCTCGAGGCTGTTTCCTGAGCAATCCGGTCCCCCGTCCCCAACGGATTGCTTCGGCACTCTGTGCCTCGCAATGACAGACTACTCACTCTACCTTCTTCAAGGTCTCGATGACCGCATCGGTGTGCTCCGGCTTGCCGATGCTGATACGTATGCAGTCCTTCAGGACAGGCGTATCGAAGTAGCGGATGAAGATGCCCGCCTTTTGCAAAGCCTCATATGTCTTATGGGCCCGGCCACCGGAGACCGAGCAGAGGATGACGTTGGCCTGCGAGGGATAGGGCTTGAGAAACGCCAGCTCGCTGAGCTTCTCAAAGAGCCTCCCCCTCTCGGCGATGAGCTTCCTCACCACCGCGCGGAGGTTTTCGATGTCCTTCAAGGACTCCAGGACCGCCACCTGGGCCGCCGCGTTTATGTTGTAGGGTTGCTTTATCTTCATCAAGTACGGCGCCAGCCTGGGAGAGAAGATGCCGTACCCCACGCGCAGCCCCGCCAGCCCGGCCCACTTGCTGAAGCTCCGCAGCACTATCAAGTTGTCATGCCTGGCCACCAGGGGCGCCACCGTAACCCCGCTGAACTCGTAATAGGCCTCGTCCACCACCACCACCACTCCGGTCTCCAGCAGGTCGAGGATGTCCTTCTCCGCCGTGATGTTGCCCGACGGGTTGTTCGGCGAGGTGACGAAGATGACTTTCGTCCGGCTGTCCACCGCTTTCTTGACGGCACCGGCATCGATGGAGAAGTCACCCCTGCGTCTTATGTCAACCGTTTTCCCCCCGCATATCTCGGTACAGAAGGGGTACATGCCAAAGGTGGGCGGGCAATTGATCACGCTGTCCCCAGGCTCCAGAAAGAGCCGCAGCACCAGGTCTATCAGTTCGTCGCTGCCGGCCCCCCCTATGAGGTAGTCCTCTCCCATGCCAACGTAGCCCGCCAGGGCCGCCCTGAACACCTTCTGCTCCGGGTCGGGGTAGATATGATAGTGCGCATAGCGCTGGAGAGCCTCCTTCACGCAAGGCGAGCAGCCGTAGGGGTTCTCGTTCCCGTCGAGCTTGATCACCCGTTCCTCCGGCACCCCGAAGCGCTCGCTCAGGATATCCACCGGTCGAATCGGCGTGTAGGCCCGCATCGCCGCGAAGCCCGGGCGGACCAGCTTTTCTACATCAAACATAACTGCTACTCATTCGGTCATTGCGAGGCCCCGCGCGATGGGGCCGAAGCAATCCGCCCTGGTGCTCCGGATTGCTTCGGCGTCCGCCTGCGGCGGCCTCCTCGCAATGACAGGTTGGATAATCTCATCGCCACCGCCTGGCCGTGAGCCTCCAGTCCCTCAGCCTCGGCCAGCGTCCGGGCCACCGGCCCGAGGGCCTTGAATTGCCTCGCGTCCAGGGCCACCACGTGGCTCACCCTGAGAAAATCGGACACGCCCAGCGGCGAGCTGAAACGCGCCGTACCGCCGGTGGGCAGGACATGGCTCGGTCCGGCCACGTAGTCCCCCATGGCCACCGGGGACCACTTCCCGACGAAGACGGCGCCGGCGTTTCTGACCTTCAGCGCCCACTCCTCAGCGCGCCGCACCATGAGACAGAGATGCTCCGGAGCATAGAGCGCGGCCAGTTCCACCGCCTCGGCTACGTCGTCTACCAGGACGATGCGGCCATTTTCTTCAAGAGACTGCGCGATGATGTCCCGACGTCCCGATGGTAATCGGGAGGACTTCTCCAACTGGCGCTCCACCGCCTGCTCCACCTTCTGCGCCAGCCGCGCGGAAGGGGTTACCAGTATGGCTGAAGCCATAGTATCATGCTCCGCCTGCGCCACCATCTCAGCCGCGCAGAGAGCGGGCTCAGCCGTCCCGTCGGCGATGATGACCACCTCACTGGGCCCATGCAGCCCGTCAATGGCCACCTGACCGAAGACCTGCTTCTTGGCCAGGACCACAAAGATATTCCCGGGCCCGCATATCTTGTCCACGCGGGGCACCGTTTCCGTGCCATAGGCGAGGGCGGCGATAGCCTGGGCGCCGCCGAGTTTGAATACCCGGGCGACCCCGGCAAGGCGGGCGGCCGCCAGAGTAGCTGTGGGGATAGACCCGTCGCTTCGAGGCGGAGTGGTGAGGACAATCTCCCCGACACCGGCCACCTTCGCCGGCACCGCCGTCATCAATACCGTCGAAGGATAGCTCGCCGTGCCACCGGGTGCGTACAGGCCGACCCTCTCCAGGGGCTGCACCATCTGGCCAAGCCCAGCATGGCTGAACTCAGAAGGTCCATGTTCTCTGGACATCTCATAGAAGCGGCGGATACGCTCTGCGGCCATCTCCAGCGCCCGGAGAACGGAGCGATTCACCTTGTTGCAGGCGGCTTTCCACTCCCTCTCGCTCACCTCCAAACAGTCCAGCTCCACCTTGTCCAGCCTCAGGGTATACTCGCGGAGGGCGACGTCTCCCCTTTCCCTCACATCGGTCACGATGCGCTCCACCAATTGCTCCGCGGAAAGGTCCTCCCCGAAGGTTTCCTTTATGCGCCGCCTCAAGGCAGGCGGCGTCTCATAGCCGTCCCCGGAGCGTCGGGGACGGGTGAGGAGCCTCGCGGCCGCAGCGAAGCCGCGGATGGTCTTCATTGAGCCTCCTCTCTCAGGCCACGACGCAGGGCTTCCACTAAAGTGGAGAGCCCCCTCTGAACGCCTTCACGGCGGACGGCGCCGGCGTTGCCGATGAGGCAGGCCGACGATTCGAAGAGGGTGTCGATAATCTTGAGCTTATGCTCGGCCAGCGTCTTCCCCGTCTGGGTGTTCTCGATGAGGAGGTCGGCGTCCTCGGGCAGAAAGGCCTCGGTAGCCCCCCAGGTGGGAATGACGCGGTATGGAGAGAGATGGTTCTCCCGGGCATAGCTATCAGCGATGTTCACATACTCGGAGGCAATCCGCAGCGGCGTCTTGCCCCTGGCCTTCATCCATTGGCGAAGCTCGGCGGGGCCAGCCACCGGAAGGTCGCCTTTCACCACTGCCACCACTCTTACCAGGCCGAATCCCAGAGTAAGGATCTCCTCCACCGGACTGGTGGGAAACTGGCAGCGGTGCTCCCGCAGCCAGTCCTGTCCCGTGATAGCCGCCGCGAAGTTCCCGTTGGCCACCTGAAGAGGTAAGTCCTGCGGACGTATCACTTTGCAGGCCACACCCGCCTGGGCAACTTTCGGGCGACGGCTGCCCGTGGAGTACCCTTCGATACCAACCCCGGCCTTGTCCAGGAACTGCGCCGTCGGCGGTTGCTGGTGCCCGTCGGGCAGGCCCAACCAGAGCGTCCCGTCCTCGTCGGGACCCTTCCTCCCGGTCTTCCTCGCAGCCGCTGGAATGCGGGCCAGTGCGCCGGCCAACCGCCGGGTTGACTCAGTCCCGATGGCATCGGGACTCCCGTCTCGGGGGGTCGGAGCCCTCTCCAGAGTGCCCAGTATCTCACCCATGTCTTCAGCCTCCCAGCTATCTCTGTTGGCTATCAGACAAGCGCTGCTCGACAGGACTGTGCCGAGGGAGAGCAGCCCTTCAGGCGGCCTCTCCGAAGTTCCCTGAGATATCAACACCAGATCGGCGTTTTCGGGAGGATAGGCCTCAGCACCTCCCCAGAGAGGGAAGATGCTAAACCTCCTCAGCCGCAACTCCAGCGCCAGCCTTTCGGCCACATTTGGATACTCGCTGGCCAGGCGCACAACCCCCGAATCTCCGAAACCACCGGACGCACTGACCGCCGCTACCACCTGGCTTTGCCCATAGCCCAGGTCGCGCACCTTGACCAGGGCGCTGGCGGGATACCTCACCCGGTGCTCCTCCATCCAGTCCAGCCCGCATATCCCCAGGTCGTAGTTGCCGACGGCTACCTGCACAGGTATGTCCTTCTCGTGAAAGACCTTCCCCTGGAGATAGGGGAACCTGTTAGACGAAAAACGGTAGCGCCTCAATCCGTCGCCGTAGCCGTCCAGGTCCCACCCCAGCAGGGCCGCCAAGGCGGCGGTGCCCGCCTGGAGCCTTCCCTTGGGCAACGCCAATCTCAGAAGCGACCTAGCCACGGATGAGCCTCAGAAGTTCGGCCACTGAAGCTGCGCCTGTCAGCGTATCACGGTCCTGGTCCGTCAACAGAAATGGCGGGGACTGGTCACGCACCAGAAGTTTCCAGCGATGCGTACGGGAGCGCGAGTGGCTACGCCCGCCCAGGTCGATCTCCGCCACATAGCCGGCTTCCTGAATCCGTCGCTGAGCCTGGAAACCCCTCCTTACCACCACCGGCTTCTCCGACGCTACTTGCACCAGAACGCCTGGCCCAGTCCCGATTACGTCGGGACTCACATAGTCCATCAGCCGGCTGATGTAGAGGGCAAAGCCGGCTGCCGACCGTTTCTTGCCCCCGAGCAGGGGGATAAGCTCGTCGTACCGCCCACCGCCACCTATCTTCACATCGCCCGCCAGGAACTGGAAGATGATACCAGTATAATACTCAAAGCCCCTCCCCGAGGCGATATCTATCTCGTAGTCCAGCTTCAGAGCGTCCAGCATCTCAGCCACCCTCATGAAATCCCTCAGGTTGTCTCTGAAAGCGGGCGCAACAGGTTGCAGCGAAGCCTCCAGGTTCTTCAGAAAACCGTGCTTTTTGCCCTTCAGGCGCAGAAGCTGCGAGAGGGCCTTTTGCACCTCGGGCTGGCAAGCTGCCGCCGCCAGGGCCGGCGCCTCTCCATCAAGAAGCTCCTCCAGAAGATGCGAGCTCTCCCCCCAGTTCGCCCCGAGCTCATCGAGGTAGGCCTTGATCAGCCCCGCATGCGACAGCTTCACAGTCACCTTGCCTATCTTCAGCCTTGAGAGTATGCCCATTGCCAGCTGGATGAGTTCAACCTCTCCAAGCCCGCCCTTGCCAGGGGTGCCCAGCAGCTCAACGCCACCCTGCCAGCGCTCCCTGGCCTCGCGACCGGTCTCGTCGTAGCCGAAGGTGTTGATGAGGTAAAAAAGACGCGCCAGCCCCTGGTCCTGCAGGTTGTCTATGTACAGGCGGGCCGCCGGAATAGTGCCATCCGGCCGCAATGCCACTCTCTCCCCACTCCACCCATCCCAGTCCAGGAAAGAGTAGACCCGTCGCAGCATGCCCGGCGTGAGCGTGCCCGCAGAGGTGAACAGGTGCAAGTACTCGATGGTCGGCGTCCGCACCTCTTCATAGCCCCAGCTCAGGCAGCTCTCCCGGAAGGCGCTTTCTATCAGGCGGAAAGCAGCCATGTCCGCCGCCAGAAGGTCCTTGCCTCCCTTATATCTCGAAATCTTCATGCCGGCACATATCCTTATTTAGAATCGGCTAATTCTACCGTAATTGACCTGTACGTTCAAAGGAGGACACCCGGGGCCGCTCAGCAACCCTCATCCCCGAGGACGGATTGCTTCGTCCCGATTCTATCGGGCCTCGCAATGACAGCCCCTTCTTGTCATTCCGAACCCCTCACTATGTCATTCTGAAGGAACGAAGCGACTGAAGAATCTCTCCTCAGGACAGCACTCTGGATACCCACCACACTGTATTGTGAGATCCTTCGGCCTCCGCCTGCGGCCGGATGGCCTCAGGATGACAGAGGGGCCTCTGTAGCTGCGATGGCCTCAGAGCCTGCTCCTTCGGCAGGCTCAGGACAGGCTCTGAGTGGAACGAAGGGATGACATTTTCGGAGAAATCTCATTGAACTCTAAATTGCTTCACTCATCCAGGTAGCTTATAATGCGTCAATGTTTGAGGGAAAGAGGCGGATGCGTCGAATTCTAACCCTTTTCGTTTTCTTCCTCTGGCTCGTCCCTGCCGTGCTGGGGACAGGAGTCCGGGCTGCCTCGGGGGATGTCTATGTCCTGCGGGTGAGCGGCACCATAGTGCCGGTGATAGCGGACTATATCGACCGGGGTATCGACAGAGCGGAGTCCCAGCAGGCCGCGGCGGTGATCATCGTACTGGACACACCCGGCGGGCTCCTCGATTCGACCAAGAAGATCGTCGAACGCATCATTGATTCCAGGGTGCCCGTGGTGACCTATGTATCCCACTGGGCGGGATCGGCCGGAACCTTCATCACCCTGGCATCCCACGTGGCCGCCATAGCCCCCGTCAGCCGCATAGGCGCCGCCAGCCCCGTGGCTGTTGGCCCCGGGGGGGAACAGCAGATTTCTCCCACCATGGAGAGGAAGATTACCGAGGACACCGCTGCCTGGATCAGAGGCATAGCCAGGCTGCGTGGGCGGGATGAGGAGAAGGCCGAACTGGCGGTCCGCGAGGGCAAGTCCTACGACGTGGATGAAGCCATACAGTACCACCTGGCCGACTTCAAGGCAGACAGCCTTGACGAGCTCCTCTCCCTGCTTAACGGACGGGAGGTCACCCTGGCCTCTGGGGAAAAGGTAACCATCAACACCGCAGGTAAGCGCCTCATAGAGGTGAAGCAGAGCCAGGTGGAGCAGTTCCTGCATACCATCAGCAACCCCAACATCGCCTATGTACTGCTCACCCTGGCCATGGTCGGCCTCATCGCCGAGTTCTCCAACCCCGGGATGATCTTCCCCGGCGTAGCCGGGGGTATCAGCCTGCTGCTGGCCTTTTACGCGCTGGGAGTGCTCGATGCCTACTGGGGAGGTGTCCTCCTCATCATGCTCGGCTTCGGCCTTTTCATCGCCGAGCTCTTTGTGATCAGCCATGGTATTCTTGCCGCCGGAGGAATCGCTTCCTTCGTCACCGGCTCCCTTCTTCTCTTCAGTGGGAGGTCTCCGATGTTTCAAGTAGATCCCTGGCTCGTCGCTCTTACGGCCTCACTCGTGGCCGCCTTCTTCATCTTCGTCATCAGCGCCGTTGTGCGGGCGCACCACCGTCCGGCGGTCACCGGAAGAGAAGGACTGATAGGGCAGAAAGCGCGCGTGGTGACCCGGATCGCGCCTGAGGGCACCGTCATGGTGGAAGGGGAACTATGGACAGCCACGGCTGAAGATGGTATAGTCGAGCCCGGCCAGTGGGTGGAGGTGATCCAAACAGAGGGATTGAGGCTGAAGGTGAGGAAGGCCCAGTCAACTTAGTTAGGAGGAAGTCATGTACATCATTTTGGTGGTTATCATAGCCCTGATCCTTGTCTCCATGTCCGTCAAAGTGTTCAAGGAATACGAAAGGGGCGTCATGTTCCGCCTGGGGAGGCTGGTGGGAGACAAGGGACCGGGCCTGTTCCTCATCATACCCTTCGTAGACCAGATACAGAAGATAGACCTCCGCGTAGTGACCATGGATGTCCCGGCTCAGGAAGCCATCACCAGGGACAATGTCACTGTGAAGGTCAACGCCGTGGTTTACTTCAGGGTGGTGAGCCCGAATGACGCCGTTACCAAGGTAGAGCACCACATCCGGGCTACCTCCCTCATCGCTCAGACCACTCTCCGCAGCGTCCTGGGGCAGTCAGAGCTGGATGAACTGCTCTCCCAGAGGGAGAAGCTCAACCAGAGACTGCAAAAGGCCATTGACGAGCAGACCGAGCCCTGGGGCGTAAAGGTCAGCCTGGTGGAAATCAAGGACGTGGAGCTTCCTCCCTCCATGCAGCGGGCGATGGCCGCCCAGGCAGAAGCCGAGAGAGAGAGACGGGCCAAGATAGTCCATGCCGAGGGCGAAGCCCAGGCGGCGGAGAAGCTGGCCCAGGCGGCCAAGATCATCTCGGAGTATCCTGGGGCCCTCCAGTTGCGCTACCTTCAGACCCTCACCCAGATCAGCACGGAGAAGACCAATACCATAATCTTCCCCTTGCCGATGGAGCTGTTTAAGGCCTTTCTCCCGCTCTTAGAAGCCAAGAAATAAGGACCTTTGAAACCTCATCCCTTTGTGTCCCCTCTCCTTCAATGAAGGAGAGGGGACATCTGTTTGCAGAAGCAGTGCCTGGTTGCACCGGAGAGGGTTACCTCGATGAGTCCGTACTTCGACAAGCTCAGTACGAACGGACTGTCATCTCCCGTTCGCCCTGAGCCAGTCGAAGTGGAACGGGAGCGTCCATGGCTATGATGCTGAAGAACCAGCTAAGTAGTAGCGAGGCTAGACCTGCAAGGTTACATCCCCCGCCACCACCCTTATCCTCCGTCCGTCGGGGCAAACCAGGATAAGCCCGCCCTCGTTGTCTATGGCCTCGACGACCCCCTTCTCCACGGCGCCCCCTTCACTGAACTTCACGCTCACCTCTTTGCCTACTGTTTCCACCCTCTTGAGCCATGGCCCATAAACCTTCCTCCCCGCCTTCACAACGAGGTAAAGACTCTCCATCTCCAGAAGAAGCTGCGACAGCAGCTCCAGCATGTTGACCTCTTGGCCCGTCTCCGCCGAAAGGCTGGTGGCCGTGGAGGCGATCTCGGGCATGGCGGCCGGAGAGAAGTTGACGTTTAGACCTATCCCCACCAGGGAAAAATCGAGTGTCTTACCCCGGAAGATGTTCTCGATGAGAATACCGCACACCTTCTTCCCGTTAATGAGCACATCGTTGGGCCATTTTATCTGCGGCCTGAGCCTGGTGACCGACTCGATGGCGTTGACGACTGCCAGGGAAGCCAGCATGACCAACTGGGGCAAATGCTCCTCAGATGGGGGACGGAGGACTACCGAAAACGACAGGCTGCCGCGAGGTGAAAACCAGGTCCTTTCCAACCGCCCCCGCCCGGCCGTCTGCTCGTCCACGGCGATGACGGTCCCCTCGGGCACCCCCTTTTCGGCCTCCTCCCTCGCCTTGTCCATGGTGGACGGGAGGGAAGGATAGCACAGCATGTGCTGGCCCATCAGCTTGGTGGACAGCTTCAACCTGCCCAGAATCACCGCCGAGCAAAGACTGTTGTTTACCGTCTCCAATTGCATCCACTCTCCTGTTCTGGAACCCTATTTCTTGTCCTGCAGAGCAGCCACCCCGGGCAGGGTCTCCCCCTCAAGAAATGTCAGGGAGGCGCCGCCACCCGTAGATACATGAGTCATCCTGTCCTTTAGCCCCATATTAACCACGGCCTCCGCCGTCGAGCCTCCACCCACTATCGTCGTCGCCTTCAGGCCGGCCAGCAGTTCTGCCATGGCCCGCGTGCCTGAGGCAAAGCCCGGCACCTCGAATATCCCCATCGGTCCGTTCCACAGGACCGTCTTACATTTCCTGAGCTCCGCCGAGAACGACTTCACAGTCTCCGGCCCGATATCCACCACCAGGCTGCGAGCAGGTATGGCATTGGCCCGCACCGTCTGGGACGGCGCGCTGCCATCGGGTTTCTCCGAGACGACGAAGTCGACCGGCAGGAGCAGGCGAACCCTGCTTTCCTCGGCCTCCCGCATCATCTTCTCCGCCCACACCATCCGGTCAACTTCCACCAGCGAGCCACCCACCTCTAGTCCTTTCACCTTCAGGAAGGTAGCAG
>JAUYGE010000046.1 GCA_030690705.1 Dehalococcoidia bacterium
CCATCCGGTGACGCAGTGGAAATCGCTCCTCTGCACACGGCGAGGAAGCTTGAGGAACTCCTCCCAGCGGAACTCCAGAGGATTCTCCACCTCACCCCAGACAACGAAGCGCCACGAGTCCGGCTCAAACCGAGGTATCTCGCCTACATGAAGCACCGGAAAGTCCGCCGTCACCACCTGCCCGGGCGGGATTCCCGTTCGTTCGTCCTTCAAAAACTGCTTCCTTTCAGTGCGGATACGACTCCACTCCAGAACAGAGGCAACATGCTCCGACCCAACTATTATGTTATGCTTATTTCCATAGACAATTCAAGTGACCTCTGACAACCGAACAATGGACAAACCGACCTTCAAAAGGGGCCTGCTCGCAAGCATCTTATCTTTCTTCCTGATCATCGGCCTCTGGCTGGCCTTTCGCCCACCGGCGAAGGGCCTGTATAAGATCATCAAGCCATACACTTTCAGTATCGTGAACTGGGAACTCAGCAACGCCCCGGCCAAGTGGTTTCACGAGGCGAAAAGCCGTTTCCAGCAACCCGCACTCTCCCCGGACGCTCAGAAGGAACTGATTGGGGAGTACCTGGACCTCGCATCAAAGCTGAAGCGGCTTGAGGCGGAGGGCATGTCCGCCGCCGGCCAGACAAGCGAAGAAGTCCGGCGCCGCCTGGCGCAAATCTCGCCACAGGTGGAGTCCGTTCTGCAGGAGCAGGTCAGTACCGTCCTCATCGCGGAAGGTTTCGGCCAGCGGCTTCCCTCGGGAACAGCCTTGCTCCTGCCGCCACTGAGTTTCAAGATGACGCCCGCTCCCAACCTCCTGTCCATCTCTCCCCGCGAAAAAATTGAACTGAAGCAGACCTTCTTGATGGACGCCGCCCTCGATGAAGAGCAAATCAAGACGATAGAAAGCAGCATCGAGAAGCTGGGCCTCTCAGCTTACATGGAGAGGACCGGCGGCATAGCCACCTACCCCAGCCTGATTCCCCCCACGGAGAACCTCGATTCGATGCTGTCCACCATCGCCCATGAGTGGTTCCACCAGTACCTCTTCTTTCGCCCCCTGGGAAGACACTACCGCTCCACCTATCAAATGACCACCATCAACGAGACGGTGGCCAACATGGCCGGCAAGGAAATCGGCGCCCGAGCCCGTTCGCTATACTACGGGACACCCGATGCACCAGGAGAAACAGGGCCACCTGTGCCGGCCTTCAACTTCGCTGCCGCTATGATGGAAATACGAGGCCAGGTGGACAAGTACCTGTCTACAGGGGATGTTGAGCAAGCCGAGAAATTCATGGAGGAACAGCGCCTGTTCCTCGCCACCAGGGGCTACCGTCTGCGGAAACTGAATCAGGCCTACCTGGCTTTTCACGCCAGCTACGCCGACGACCCGGCTTTCAGCAACGTCATCGGCCAGCAGCTACGGCAACTGCGCCAGCGGTCCACCTCTCTCGCCGACTTCGTAAAGGTGATATCCCAGGTCACCACGCCGGATGGGCTGCCGAGGTTGCTCAAACGCTAGAACCAGCAATACTTACCACCCGTCATTGCCTCGAGGTCGTTTACTAATGCAGTTCTGTCATTGCGAGCGAAGCGAAGCAATCTCAACAGTGCTAAAGAGATTGCTTCGTCGTCCCGATCGCCGTCGGGACTCCTCGCAATGACAGCTAGTACTAAACTGCACAAGTCAGCGTAATAAATAGAGATTCTTCGCTACGCTCAGAATGACACATCCTTGTTTGTCACCCTGAGCGAAGCGAAGGGTCTCGTCCCGCTCACAAGCTAACGCTGATTATCGCAACTAA
>JAUYGE010000048.1 GCA_030690705.1 Dehalococcoidia bacterium
GCATCCGCCGTGCGATGGGCGGCCCCTCGATCTCCTGATAGTGGCCCGAGGTGCTCTTGTATTTCTTTTCCGCCGCATGGATGCCGATATCATGCAGGACGGCGGCGGCGATGACGACTTCCGGGTCCGCCGCCGGCTCCGAGGCGAGCATCTGCTCGGCGAAGGCGGTCACCCTGTGGGCGTGCCTTGTTCGCCTCTTATCCTGGCCGAAGTAGGCCTCCATCTGTTTGACTACCTGTTCCTTCAGGTTCTCCACTGGCACTATCACCTTTCTAGAAGAAATAATGGGCCAGCAGGTCGAGCCGGCCGTGCTTAATCAGATACATTCCGGAGAAGCGCATCACCTGCCTTACCTGCTCCCGGTAGCCAGGCCGGTAGCAGTGGGTTGAGCACTTCTTGCACATCGGCTTCGGGTCGTGGGGACAAAGGAGGAGCTTGGTGAGGCCATGGGTGAGCAGGTCATAGCATTCCTCACAGAGCATCACCGCTTTGGGCAGGTACCGCCCTGAGTCCAGATGGCGGTACTCGAACCTCTTCTTCGGTGAGGAGTGGTTCTCGCGGCAGAATACCTGCACGAACTGGGCGAGGATACGGATGTCCCTCTTCTTTTGCCGGACGGTCTTACCTGCATCGAGCAAGCCCATGGTTAGCCCATTCTCCCTTTTTCTCCTACCAGGTCCCTGATGGTGGTTGACCTGAAGACATCCCGCATGCGCTCCTGCGCCATCTCCATCTTGCCTTTCAGGAGACAGTTCCGTGACAGACAGCAGCCCTCAAGGTTCACCAGGCAATCGGTCAGGGATATCGGCCCTTCCATCAACTCGATGACCTCCAGGAGGCTGACCTCCTCCGGCGGGCGTCCGAGCACTACGCCACCTCCCCGGCCCGGGAGGGTGCGCAGGTAGCCCTGGCGGGAGAGGACCTGCACTATCTTGTACAGGTGATGCGGCGATAGATTGAGGGTGCGGGAGAGCTCCCCGTTGGTCACCTTGCGGTCGCTGCCCGCCAGCGAAAGTAGCACGCGCAGGGCGAAGTCCGTAGACCTGGTCAGCTTCATGTGTCTCTATCCGCGAAATTAACTGGAAAAGTGGTAGCAATTATACCAGGTTTCAGCTATCTGTCAACATAGATTGACCAGTTTCATTCGCGGTGAAGGCCGTCCATCAAGAGCGAGGCGCGCACACCAGATCTTCCTGGGTGACCATCCGTCCGTGGCTGAGCCTGACGATGCGCTGCCCCATCCTCGCTATCTCGTCGTCGTGGGTAACGACGACCAGCGTATGACCCTCGCGATGGAGGCTGCGGAAGAGCTCCATCACCAGGTCCTCGTTTTCTTTGTCCAGGTTACCGGTGGGCTCATCTGCCAGGACTATCATCGGCTCGTTGATAAGGGCTCGAGCGATGCACACCCGTTGCTGCTCGCCGCCTGAAAGTTGCGACGGCAGATGGTGAAGTCGCCCGCCCATCCCTACTCGCTCGACCGCCTCTCGGGCGCTTGTTTCGTCAGCCATGCTGTGAAAGTACTGCGCCAGCATGACATTTTCCAGGACATTGAGATAGGGCACAAGATGGAATTGCTGGAAGATGAGTCCCACTTTCTCTCGCCTGAAGCGTGTTAGTTCACGCCCACTCAACTTGCCAATCTCCGTGCCGTCCACCTTTACCAGGCCGCTGGTCGGCTTGTCCAGGCAACCAATGATGTTGAGGAGGGTGGTTTTCCCGGATCCGGATGGACCCATGAAGCTAACCCATTCCCCCCTGGCGATGGAAAGGTTAATATGCTCCAGAGCACGAACCCCTCTGTTGTAGGACTTAGTGACGTCCATTACTTCAACCAGGATTTCTTGGTCCATTCATTCACCTCGCAGGGCAACTATCGGCTCGACAGTCAGGGCGTTGCGCACCGGCCACAGGCTGGCGAGAGTGGTGACGAGCAGGGCGGCAACGAAGGTCACGGGAATTACTGCTCCTCGAAAAGAGAGATGTGTATTGAAGACGCTCCTGCCTATTATCTGGGCCAGCAGCCCCCCTATGGCATTCCCCAGGACCCCTCCTGCTATCCCGATAACCCACGCCTCAGCCAGAAAGACCAGCATGATCCAGCCGCTCCGGGCCCCCAGGGCCTTCATCAGGCCAATCTCCTTTGTTCTTTCGAGGACACTGGCGGTCATGGTACTGAATACTACCAGCCCTGTTGCCAGGAGTGCTGCAATGGTGAGCAGGCCCATTATGAGTTGAACCTTGGACAATACCTTCTCCTCCGCCTGGGCAATTTGCCCGATCACCCTGGCCTCGACCCCGGGAATATTCTGTTCTATCTCTGCAGCTATCATCGGCAGAGGGGTTTCCTCACCCGAGGCCCTTATCTGCACCATATCCACCTGCCCGGTTCTACCCGATAGTGTCTGGGCAGTCCCCAGGTCGATAAACACCTGGTTGTCCTCCGAGCTGCCGGTCTCCACGATGCCGACCACCCGGAAGGTGCCGGAGTCTTGCTCAAACTTGAGCAGGAATTCGTCACCGGGGCGCAGGCCGAACCTCTCTGCCACGTTCCTGCCGATGATGCTGCTCTTTTCATCCGGCGGGTCCCGCACCCAGTCCCCCTCGACCTTCCATTGGGAGGCGAGCTCTCTGACCCCGGCGAAGGATGTGCCTGTTACTACCACTTCCTGTCCTTGCCATATGGCCACGGTATAGAGATACGGGGCATAGCTTCTTATTCCTTTCAACTGGCCGGACTCAAGAAAGGCAAGGCTCCGCGACGCGATGCGGGTTCCTGCCGCCACCTGGCCGAGGCCAAGCTTCCCGCTCCCCACGGGGAGAGACAGAGCATTAGGCAACAGCAACATATTTGGGCCATAGGCCTCCAGCTCTCTGCCAGCCTTGCTCTTCATCTCCAGAGAAAGGGTGAATAGAGCGGCCACCAGAGTGGCTGCCAGAAGCACCGCCATGACGGCTACGGCTAGCTGTCTTCTTCTGACGATTAGAGACTTAGCAATCAGCCTTGCCAGCATAACTATATCCCTTTCAGAAGCTCTATCGGTTCCACGTGCGTGCCCTGCCGCACCGGCAAGGCGCTTCCTGCCAGAGCCACGAGGGTGGACAGGGCCAGGGTGAGCGGAAACGCCATTGCATTGAAGGAGAAAGGCATTCCAAACACCTCACGTCCCACAAACTGAGCCAGTCCCAGCCCAAGGGCATATCCCATCACTCCACCGACCAGGCCAATGATGCCGGCCTCCATCAAGAATATGGTGGCTATCTGAGAGTTCTCGGCGCCGATAGCCTTCATCAGGCCGATCTCCCTTCGCCTTTCCATGACCATGGTGGTCATGGTGGCCATCACTCCCAGCGCTGAGGCGGCTAGCGCTGCTCCGGAGACCAGCAAGACCAGAAGCTCGGTCCGGCCCAGAAAGGAGCTCTCCGCTTCCGACACCTGGCGAATGGGGGCAGCCCTGGCGCCGTTAACCACTTCCTCAATCTGGAAGGCGATGGACTCCACCAGTGGGGTGCAATACCACAGCTCGTATTCCTTAGGAGTCATCTCGCCCGGTTCCTTGCCTCTAATGGCAGCAGGTATCTTGTTGCTTGGCGTGGCCATGGCACTGACCAGCACCCTGTCCACTCCGTATGGGACGCCCAGCAGTTGCTGGGCCACCGACAAGTTTACGAAGACCTGGTTCTCCTCGAAGCCGCCGGTGCTGACCACGCCCTCGGTCCTCAGGGTCAAGGACTGGCTCTCATAGCTCAGGGTGAAACGGTCTCCCTGAGCCAGCCCCAGCTTCCTCGCCAGCGCCTTCCCCACCATGGCACCCTCCTTATCGTCCTCACTTACCCATCCCCCCTCTACCTGCCACCAGGGCAATGTCCCCCTCACGCCGGTGGTGAAATCCCTGTTCTCACTGGAAGACTTAGCTGGAGTGACGAACTGCTTCGGCGCCAGCTGGGGCACGGTGAACTTCTTCTCAAACCAGGTCCCGGTGAGCACCACTGGCTGGCCGCTTACGGTCACCACGGTGCTTAGCGAAGGAACGATACCTGTAACATTGTGCTTCCAGAAGATGGTCTTGATCTTGGGCAATTCCCGCTCGTCAAGCAAGGTCCTGGCCAGGAGTGGGGTATAGCTGATGCCGCCGATTTCCAACTCCAGGGCCTCCGACTTGGGGCGGACCAGTATGTTGGCGCCGTAGGAACGGAGCTCCCGGGACATCTTCTCGGTTATGTCACCGTACACCGTGAGCAGCGCCGAAGCGAGGGATGCCCCCAGGAGCACGGAGAGGAGAGCCAGCGCCACGCGCTTCTTACGCCTGAGGAAGGTCTCTCTCGCAATACGCAGCAACATTTACTTTATTCCAGTCTTTCTACTAGTGTAGTGTCTCAGTGATCACTTATCACATATCGTAACCCGTTCATGCTGTGCTTGTCGAAGCATGAAGCCGTTGCCCTTGGACAGGCTCATGGCGAACGGACATGGTAAACCCGTTATTGAGACACCACACTAGATCATCGGAAAACGTCTGTGGCTTCCTTAAGGTCAGCTATGGAGATCACTATTGCCCCTTGCCTCACCGCAGACTTCAAAGGCAACGGATTGCAGCCACCCCCCTGGCCGATGGTATCCATCGGAATAGGAGCGTTGCAGTTCTTACAGAGCGCGTTTGGTCCATCCTGCCCGTAACCTGCCTTGCCGCAAATCTGGCAGGCATCCATGGCGGTGGCAATCGAGCCATCGGGCAAGCGCACTACCAGGAAACGGATTCCCACCCCCTCAGAATCGTAGATAAACTTGGCCAGCTTTCCCTCCCCCAACCCAATGATCGGGACGTTCACCTCGCCACCTTTCGCGGTTACCGCTACAGGCTCCGGGTCGCTGAAGCTGTTACCAGCGACTATTGTAGCTCCCAGTGTTGATAGAATAGCCAAGGCGGCTGCCAACAGGCCGAACCGCCACATTCTCGATTGATGCGCTGCTGCCAGGCGCTTTCTCCTCGCCACCGGGCGCTCCCCCTCCGCAGCGGCGACCGCCGGCTCGCTGCGGGCATCCCACAGAATCACCAGAAGAGGCGCAGCCAGCAGGACCATCAAGAGCACCATGGAGGTCTGGTCTCTGACAAAGTAGCCGATGAAAGCCATGAGCCCCTTGGTCATGGGGATGGCGCCCACCTCGGCGAATTCATGCAGGCTTCCCAATATCAGCTTGAGAGCCAGCAGGAGCAGGACGATGCTGGTCACCCCAAAGAAGCGGGAGAGGTTTATCCTCAGACTGCCCCTGATAAAGAAGACGGCGAAAAGTACCGCCAGCCCTATGCCAATAATGCTGCCTACCAGGCTCAACAGATTGAGCTGGCCGAGGGTGGCTGAGATTAGAAAGAGGACCGTCTCCGCACCTTCGCGGAAAACCATGAAGAAGGTGAAGACAAACAATCCCCAGCCTTGCGCTCCGCGGTCTTCCTTGCTTACTACCGAGGCCAGTTTCCTCTCCGTCTCCTCCCTGATTTTCCTGGCTACCCGCCACATCCAGATAACGAAGCTGGCCACCAGAACACCAGCTATCCCGAAGAGAGTCCCCTCGAGAAACTCATTTTCCGGGTTGATGCCCAGGGCCTGGAACATGATGGCGAAAGCAATGCTGGCGGCGATGGCGGCGACTAGCCCCAGATAGACCTTTCCGTCCAGGTAGCTTTTCCCCGTCTTTCTCAGGTAGGCCAGTATTATGCCCACCACCAGGGCGGCTTCGATGCCCTCCCTTAGAGTGATAACCAGAGCTTCTCCCATATCACCCTCCTAACAGATGATGATGCAACTCATTTGCAATCCATAGGACAAAAAAAGGGGACCTATCCTATCCTTTCCCCTCCCGGCGGCACTTGCCGCATAGCCCGAGGAGGTCCATCTCCAGGCCGGTGATTACGAAGTCATGTTCCTGGCCCATCGCCTCCTTGAGCTTCTCGGTGATAGGACTTCGGAACTCGATAATCTTCCCGCATCCGAGGCACTGGAGGTGCTGATGGTCGGTCTCCGGCTTTACCTCGTAGTGATGGTGTTCCTCGGCAAAGTGGTGCTCCTGGACCAGCCCCATCTTCTTGAAGAGCTGGAGGGAGCGGTACACGGTGGAGAGGCTGAGGCGGGGCAGCCGCCGCCGGGCGACCCGGTACAACTCGTCGGCATCCAGATGATGGGCACCCTGCTGAAGGAGCTCCAAAAGTATGGCCCGCTGGCGGGTGGTCCGCTCTCCGCCCCCACCCAGGGAGCTCCGCGTCGCTTTCTTGATGCGCATCGTCTTGGTCAATTCACTGCCCGCCAAGATAATAGCACCGCCTCCGTATCTTTTTCAAGCAGGCTTCACTGGGGATGGTGCGGTCTCCATGGCCTTGCCTTCAGGCTGCTGCGGGCTGCTGTAGGCTTTCAGCGTCAGGGGCAGGGCGATGGCCAGGTAGAGGACGTGGACTATGACCCGCGCCCACTCGGCCTTCACGGTGTACCCCAGCATGACATTGAGGATGGACCCGACTATGCCCTTGTGGTGCCAGATGCTCTCGGCGGGAATGTTAAGAGAGTAGGCTGCGCTGCCCAGCCATCCCGTATCTACCTTGACCAGCTTGCCATAGTCCAGCAACTCATGGACTCCGTAGCCCGTCAGGCCGCCGGCCAGCAGGATAAGCAGGATGCTGGTGAAGTAGAAGAACCGGCGCAGGTTGATGGTCATTCCTACCTTGAAGATGGCATAGGACAGGATGAGGGCGCTGACCAGACCGGCGCCGAACCCCAACAAAGTAGCCGGAGCGTCCTGGACCAGGAAGGGGGTGAGGAACAGGACGGTTTCTATTCCCTCCCGTACCACGACAATGAAGGAGAAGAGGGCTAGCCCGAGAGCCGCTCCCGTTTTGAAGGAGATGGACTCGAGTTTCTGCTCTATCTCTTCCCTGAGCACCTTGCCATGGGTGGCCATCCAGTAGATCATCGAGGAGAGCACTGCGACTGCTACCAGAGCAGCTATTCCCTCGAACAGCACCTGTGTCTCTTTAGAAACAGTGCCGTAGACCAGCCAGACAACAGCCCCGAGGGCCAGACTGGCGGCTACGGCGGCGTAGACCCCGTACCAGACAGACCTCTTGAAGACGCCCCTGCCGCTGCGGGAAAGGTAGGCCAGGATGATGGCGGTGACCAGGGCCGCCTCCAGGACTTCACGAAAGGTTAACAGATAAGAACCAAGCATTCTCCCTCCTAACGAAATAGCGAGAGGAGTCTCATTACTCTCTCGCTGATTATTTACATATGATTATAGAAGTCATTTGCATAACGGGAGTGTAACATAGGGGTCGGATCATGTCAAGTGGTTGCAATCCGCCCTACAGCGGCTGGCAGCGGGGGCAGAAGTAGCTTCCCCGTCCGCGCAGGGAAAGCCGCTGAATGGGCGCGCCGCACCGGGGGCAGGGCCGGCCGCCGCGGTGGGCTACCCGGAAGCTCTCGTGGGCCCATCCCGGCGAGCCATCAGGCCGGCAGTAGTTGCTCACGCTGGCGCCGCAATCTCTAATTCCTCGGCGCAGCACCTGCCGGATGGCACGGTGAAGTCTTCTGATCTCTTCGGGCGAGAGGGTGCCCGCTGGTCTCAGGGGATGGAGCCGCGCCGCAAACAGTGCTTCGTCGGCATACATATTGCCCAGGCCGGCGATGCGGGACTGGTCGCAAAGCAGCGCCTTGATGGGCTGTCGCCGGCCTTTCAGGATGTCCGCCAGCGCCTCAGCAGTGAAGCGAGCCGGCAGCGGCTCGGGGCCCAGCTTACCTGTTACTGTAGATGTATCCTCCACCAGCCAGGCTGAGCCGAACTTGCGCGGGTCGCGGAAGTGAAGGGCCGATGGCTCGCTGCGGTCATCAATGAGGGAGAAGACCATTCTGGTATGTTTGTCCGCAGCGGCGCCTGACGGCTTCACCAGGAGAGAACCGGTCATCTTGAGATGGAGAAGCAGAAACTCACCCCCAGACAGGCCGGCAACGAGGTATTTCCCTCGCCGGGAGAGGCTTTCCACCGTTCTCCCTCGAAGACGGCGCACGAATTCGTCGGCCGACGGACGGCGCACCATCCGCGGCCACTTGACGGACACGGCGGCGATGCGCCGCCCCACGAGGTGAGGCGCGAGCTCCCTTCTTATGGTCTCAACCTCGGGCAACTCGGGCATTTCGCTGTCTCTCAGGCCATCTCGCCCCAGTTCGGGCCGACCTTGGTGTCCACCTTCAAGGGGACTATCAACGGGACCGCCTGGGACATCAGTTCCGCCGCCATCCGCCTGATCTCCTCCACCTCCCCCTCGGGCGCTTCAAAGAGCAGCTCGTCATGCACCTGGAGAAGCATCCGGCTCTCGAGCCCTCGACGTGTCATCTCGCGGAAGATGTTTATCATGGCTACCTTGATGATATCCGCCGAGGTGCCCTGAACGGGCATGTTGACGGCCATGCGCCCGGCAGCTTCTCTCAGCTGACGGTTTGGCGAATCAAGCTCCGGTATGCGCCGCCGCCGTCCCAACAGGGTCTGCACGTAGCCTAGCCGGCGCGCCTGCTCCCCGGTGGTATCGAGATACGCCTTCACCCCCGGGTACTTCTCAAAATACGACCGGATGAACTGGGCGGACTGCTCTCGGGTGAGGTCGCTGGCCTGTTCCAGTCCGTAGTCGCTCATGCCGTAGATGACGCCGAAGTTGATGGTCTTGGCCACTCGCCGCATATCCGGCGTCACCTTTTCCGCCGCCACGCCAAAGACCAGTGAGGCGGTGGCGGCGTGGATGTCCTCGCCGCGCTGGAAGGCGGACACCAGCACCGGGTCGCCGGAAAGGTGGGCCAGCACCCGCAGATCGATCTGGGAGTAATCTCCTCCCACCAGCAGAGCGCCCTCGCGGGCCACGAATGCCCTTCTTATCTGCTGCCCGAGCC
>JAUYGE010000051.1 GCA_030690705.1 Dehalococcoidia bacterium
ATGTAGAAGATGGGGTCGTAGCCAAACCCCTCATCGCCTTTGGGTTCGCAGGCGATGAGGCCGGGGCATTCTCCGTAGAACAGCCGGGCGTCGCCTGCCGGGGTGGCCAGGGCGACAACGCAGCGAAAGCGAGCGGTCCTCTTCTCCCACGGGGTCCCCTCAAGTCGCTTAAGGATATGGGCCATTCTCTCCTTGAAGGAGACCTTCTCCCCCAGGTATCTGGCCGACCGTACTCCGGGCTCGCCTCCCAGGGCATCCACCTCCAGGCCGGAATCATCCGCGAGAGTCAGGAGCCGGCTCAAAGAGGCATAGGCGACCGCCTTAAGCCGGGCGTTCCCTTCTATTGTGTCTTGTGTCTCTTCTACGGGTTGGTTGATGCCCTCTTGCGCGAGGCTCACCAGCGTGAAGGGAATACCCTCCAGAAGCTGGCGATATTCGGTCAGTTTGCCGGAGTTATTGGTTGCCAGTAACAGCTTCGTCAAATCTTGGAGAACCTGCCGGTCAGTTTTTTCATTACCTGGGGCATGGTGGTGTATTCCATTTCTTCGAGGGGCAGCCGATGGGGCTCGAATGGTCCGTGTCTCCTCAGGTAGTAGGCCATTTCATTGGCCTGGCGGCGCGCCTCGTCGAAGGCAGGGTCGTCGAACATGTCGCGCGGGCCGATCAGCTTGCCGCCTGCAAGCTGGAAGCCGGCGCAGATCACGCGCGGTGGTCCGTCGAAACGGGAGGGATTGCTCTGGTTTACGGCCACGGGCATCAGGGGGCCGTGGTGGGAGCCGCGCATCCACCCCTCGACTATGTGGGGAGTGGCGAAGGGCTCCAGCACCTCGCCGACAGCAGGGAACTCACCCTGGCAGCGGACGATGCACACCGGGTCGTCCTTGCCCACGTATCTGCCGGCAATCAAGGCCAGCCGCTGCGTTGAAGAGACGGCAGCTATGGACTTGCTTTCACGGTGATAGACTGCCTTAACACAATAACGCGACGGGGCGCCGAGGAAGATGAGCATGTCGTAGATTTCTTCAGGTGAGTTGAGGGTAACTTTGGTGTGCTCCTTGACGTCGTGAATCTCGAAGGCGAAGCCGCCATGCATGTTGGCGGCAATCACCAGTCCGATGGTGTTGAAGGGGTCGGCGAAAATCTTGTAGAGAGGGAGGTTCCAGGCGCCGGAAGCGGTCTTGTCGGCCATGAAGATCAGGATGGTCTCTGCGGCGCGCTCCTCGATTTGCATCTCGGCTACGCCGGGGCCCATGCCCTTGACGTTGCCTGAGAAGGAATCGGCCAGCAGGTCCTGACCGACTCCGTGGAGCTTCAGGGTCCTGGCTACCTGGGTACACTCCAGGAAGGTGTCCCATGCCAGCTTGTGGATTTTCTCGCTGTCCTCGCCCAGATTATGGGTCATGATGAGTTGCAGGTCATCGCCGCAATGGGTAACGTGATAGTCAATCAGCGTGCCGCTCTGTTTGGCCTTTTTCAGTGAGGCTTCGGCTTTCTCTAATATCAGCGGATGGGAACTGGAGTGCCCCACGTAACCACCGATGTCGGCCTTGATGACACTGAGGGTAACAGACATCTAATCCTCCTTGCTCTGCTTGCATTTTTCCGGGATGAGGCTTGGGATAATCAAATTGCATGCCGTCTGAGGTGGTCCCAGTCACCTTGTCACGGCGGGTGTTTCCCGGCCATGCTGGAGTAGATGTTAGTATAGGTGAGGTGGAAGAGGCTGTCAAGCTAGGGGAACAGCCAAAATCAAGCTGGCATTGAGCTTGGATTGTGGCCCGGTCGTGCGTCGCCAGGGAGTCCAACGAGCGTTTGTGAAACGGTTGACAAGTTCGAGAGGGCTGGATTAGAATCACCTGAGGTAATCCCCGTGCTCTGCTAACGGGGGGCGATTCCCGCCATTCGCTTCAACGAACAGGAGGTGTAGTTATGAGGCCTTTTGAGTATCTGGCACCCAAGGACCTCGATGAGGCTTGTTCCTTGCTTTCCAAACACAGGGACGAGGCCAAGATATTGTCTGGAGGGCAGAGCCTGGTGGCGTTGCTCCGCCAGCGGCTCGTCTCACCCGCGTATGTGATTGACATAAGAAGAGTGCCTGGCCTGGACTACATCCGCGAGGATAAAGACGGGCTGAGCATAGGAGCGCTGACTACCCACCGGACGGTGGAGATCTCGCCGGCGGTGGCGAAGAGATTCCCCATGCTGGCGGAGGCCGAGCACCGGTTGGCCCACCGCCAGGTGCGGAATTGGGGTACCATTGGCGGCAACCTGAGCCACGCCGACCCCGGCGGCGACCTGGCGCCGTCGCTGATGGCCCTGGGGGCGGAGGTCAAGGTGGTGAGCGCGAAGGGGAAGAGGACTATACCTGTGGTGGAGTTCTTCACCGATTACATGGTTACGGTTATCGAGCCGGACGAGATTATGGTGGAGGTGTCCATTCCTTACTTGAAGGCCGGCAGCGGAGGCGCCTATCACAAAGAGTCCATCAGGGCGGGAGACAGACCTATTGCTTCAGTGGCCGCAGTGGTGAGCCTGGACGGCAAGGCGGGTATCATCAGGTCGGCGCGAATAGCGCTGGGTGGGGTGGGACTGACGCCGATACTGGCGAAGGAAGCCGGGAAATCTCTGGCGGGGAAGAAGGCGACGGCAGCGGTGGTGCTGGAGGCGGGTGCCATAGCGGCCCGGGAGGCGCAGCCCACCGCCGATGTGGAGGGCTCGGTAGAGTACAAGAGGCATATAGTTGGACTGCTGACCCGTGACATGCTGAATCTGGCCATGGCCAGGGCCCAGTCGAAGTGAAAGGGGTAGACTGACATGAAGATGCCGTTGCAGTTTAGAGTCAATGGTGAGGACTACGAGGTGTACGTCGAGCCGTGGAAGACGTTGCTGGAGGTGTTGAGGGACGAGCTGGAGTTGACGGGGACGAAGGCCGGTTGCCTGGCTGGCGAATGCGGCACGTGCACGGTGATTGTGGATGGGAAGGCGGTGAAGAGCTGCTTGATGCTGGCTCCTCAGGCGGCCGGCAGGGAGATTATGACGGTGGAGGGGCTGGCTCAGGGCGGTAAGCTGCATCCGCTGCAGCAGGCTTTCATCGACCACTTCGCTTTCCAGTGCGGTTTCTGCACTCCGGGGATGCTCATGTCTTCCAAGGCGCTCTTGGACGAGAACCCTCACCCGACCGCTGACGACGTGAAGGAAGGCCTTTACGGCAACTTCTGCCGCTGCACCGGGTATGTGAAGATACTGGAGGCCGTCCTGGCCGCGGGCGCCAAGCCCAGAGGATAGAGAGGAGCCACGAGATGGACGAACTTTCCACTGTAGGCAAGAGCGTTCCGCGGGTGGATGGGACGGAGAAGGTCACCGGCACAGCGAAATTCACCAACGATTTTGCTTTGCCCAGGATGCTCTACGGCAAGGTGCTGCGCAGCCCTTATCCCCATGCGCGGATAGGCAGGATTGACGTCTCGCAGGCGAGTAAGCTGCCCGGGGTGAAGGCCGTGCTCACTGGCAAGGACAACCCGGAGGGGCGGATGGGCGTGGTGCTGGACCGTCCCATCGTGGCTGAGGATGAGGTGCGCTTTGTCGGCGAGGCCGTGGCGCTGGTGGCGGCGGAGAGCCTTGAGGTAGCCGAGGAGGCTCTGGACCTGATTGACGTTGAGTATGAGGAGCTGCCGGCGATCTTCGACGCGGAAGAGGCGATGAAGCCACACTCCGAGGTGGTGGTCCAACCCGGCCATCATCTGTTGCCGAGCATACCGGCCTATGCTGGCCATAACATTTCTTTCGCGACTGCAGAAGAGACTCCCAATGTGTATAGGGCTTTTCACATCGAGGAAGGGGATATCGAGCAGGGGTTCCGGGAGTCGGACGTGGTGCTGGAGAACCGCTTTGTTTTCACCAGGACGCAGCACTGCGCCATGGAGCCTCACTGCGCAATGGCCCGGCCTGAGCCTGATGGGGGTTTCACCGTCTGGGCGAGCGAGCAGCACCCCTCCGAAGCACAGCTATTCTTGAGCCGCATTTTCAAGCTGCCTGTTCCCAAGGTGCGGGTGATCGCGCCATACATCGGAGGCGCTTTTGGGGGTAAGCTTTTTGTGATGGGGATGCCGTGGGCGATGATGCTGGCGCGCAGGACGGGCAGGCCGGTGAAGGTGGTCTACAGCCGGGAGGAGGTCTTCGTCGATGGTTACTCCGACGTGCCGGTTGTCATCTACATCAAGGATGGGGTGAAGAAAGATGGGCGACTGTGGGCGCGGAGCGTGAAGGCGGTGATCAATTGTGGCGCTTACAGCGGTCGCGTACTCCTGTTGACCGGCAGTATGGTGATGGGAGCAACGGTGAACTACCGGATTCCTCATTTCTGGTGGGACTCCTACTGTGTGGCCACCAATGAGCCGGTGTCAGGGTCTTTCAGGGGATTCGGCGGTGTCCAGCTCATCCATGCTGTCGAGTCTCAGATGGACATGCTGGCCAGGGCCATCGGGATGGACGCTTACAAGTTCCGGCGCATGAACCTGTACAAGGAGGGGGAGATAAACCTTCTGGGGCAACCAACCCACGCAGTTGAGGCGGAGGAGTGTCTGGACAAGGTGGCTGAGTGGATAGGCTGGGGCAAGAAGCCAGAGAAGAGGGAGGAAGGGCCGTGGAGGATAGGGCGGGGCATTAGCGCTCAGGGGAAGGGCGGCCTGGTCAGCCCGTACAGCCTGGCGGATGTCAAGGTGCATTTCGATGGCACCATTGAGATACGGCATGGCGCCACTGAGGTGGGACAAGGGTGCAACACCATTCTGTCCCAGATTGCAGCTGAGGAGTTCCAAATACCGGTAGGTAAGGTGAGACAGATAAGTGGCGATACAGCGGTGACGCCATACGACATAACCTCGACGGCCAACCTGACTACCTTCAACACGGGGAATACCGTGCGAAGAGCGTGCCAGGATGCTAAGCGGCAGATATTCGAGATAGCGGCGGAGAGGCTGAAGGTGAAGGCGGAGGACTTAGAGTTGAAGGACGGGCTGATTTACACTAGAGGTAAGACTGAGGCGGCGCTGAAGCTGGGCGATATTTTTGTGCCCGGGGGTGGAGGGACCGCCAAGAGGGGTGAGATTATCGGCCATGGAGTTTACATGGGGCGGGACTTGAGCAAGGAGGAAAGAGAGAGGATATTGAAGAAGTTCGGCGTCGACTACATGTTCTGCCACGGCGCCTGTGCCCTGGAGGTGGCGGTGAACACGGAGACCGGGGAGGTGAAGGTATTGAGGATAGCGCAGTGCCATGATATGGGGACGCCGATAAACCCCCAGGCGTGCGAGGCGCAGATAGATAGCGGTAACGGTTTTGGCGTGGGACGGGCCCTCTATGAAGAGATTGTTATAGAGAATGGGGTGACGGTGAACCCGAACTTTGTGGACTATAAGATCCCGTCGATGCTGGAGGTGCCCCTGGGGGCGGAGGTGAGCTCGATGCTGCCCGCCGGTGTGCCGCACGAAGATGGGCCATATGGTGGGAAGGGCTTCGGGGAGTCCACCAACTGCGGTATATCTCCGGCAATAGCCGGTGCCCTCTACGACGCTGTTGGGATCAGGATGCTGGACTTGCCTATCACCAGGGAGAGGGTGCTCGGGGCATTGAAGGCTAGAGCGAGATAGGCGAGGGCTAAGTGGGAAGGGGGGTGTTTGGCAATCCGTTCGCCCTGAGCTTGTCGAAGGGTGAATCCCGCTTTCATCGGGACCGTAATGGTTCGACAGGCTCACCACGAACGGCACTCACCTCGGCCCAACGCGGTTGCTAAACGCTTTACATAAAAAGATGGTGAGGACAGGCAAATGAGAATAGAGAGAACATTGAAGATAGCGGCTCCGATAGATAAGGTGTGGGGCGCCATCATGGATGTGCCCTCCGTGGCGGCGCTGATGCCCGGCCTGGAGAAGATAGAGAAGATAGACGACAAGAGCTACAAGAGCACCATGAAGAGCAAGGTAGCGGGTGTGCCGGTGAGTTTCGAGCTTCTAACCACCATCACCGAGATGGAAGCGCCCTCTATGATTAAGACGGTGACTGATGGCAAGGCTCTGGGAGGGCTGGGGCGGGTGAGCCAGAACCAGACCCTCCGGTTGAAGGCCACCTCGGACAGGGAAGTGGAAGTGAACTACGAGGCCGACGTCATGCTGGTGGGCCGGCTGGCGACCTTCGGGGAGAGGATCTTCCGCGCCAAGGCCACCGAGATGGGTGACAAGTTCATCGAGGCCTTTATCAAGAAGGTTTCTTCCCTCTAGGTACCAGGGTGGCCAGGGCCGCCAGGCCCGAGAACACGGCTCCGATCAGATAGGCATTCTTCAACGCCTGCAGGAAGAGCGCGGTTTCCTGTTGCATCGACTCAAATGTGGGTAGCAGGGCGAACAGAACGGCCGCGCCGAGAACGGTTCCCATAAGCCATCCCATGTTGCGGGACATGTTTATCATGCTGGAACCCACACCGAGGTGAGCTGGAGGAATGCTGGCCATAATGGCGCTGTTGTTGGGTGATTGAAAGACGGCCATGCCGAGGCCGAAGAGGGCCAGACGCCAGGCGGAATCGAAGGGCGTGCTATCTGCGCCAAGTTGCGACATCAGGAAAAGGGCTACGGCGCTGATGACGGGGCCGATGAATGTGAGACGCCTGGTACCGATGCGGTCTGACAGGGTGCCGCTCAATGGTGAGAAGACGAGGAAGCTCACCGACAGGGCGATAACTGTCAGGCCTACTGTCTTAGGTGTCAGGTGGAGGACCATCTGGAGGTAGAAGGGGGTGAGGAAAAGGAGGATGTGCTGGGCCGTGAAGGCCAGAAAGGCGGCCGTGTTACCCAGGGAAAACGCCCGTATAGTGAAGATGCTGAGGCTAATGACCGGTTGAGGCACGCGCCTCTCGGTGCGGATGAAGAGAGCGGCCCACAGGAAGATGCTTACCCAGAGTGCGAGGACCGGTATGGACCCCCAGCCCCAGGCGGGGCCGCGGTTGACGAGCAAAAGGAGCGAAAGCAAGAAGAGAAAGAGACTGCTGGCGCCGGTGCGGTCGAAGGTCTGGCCCTTGGCGCGGGTCGTTTCCAGGGAAAAAGCGCGGACGCGCCGGGCTACGAAGAAGGTAGACATGGCGATCACCACATCAATGGCAAAAATGGATCTCCACCCCAGGAACTCGGTGACGATGCCCCCGAGGGCGGGGCCGATGGCGGTGGTAAGGCCGATACTGGCTAGCTGAAACCCGAAAGCTTTGCCTCTCTCGGCTGGAGGGAAGGCCTGGGCGATGATGGCATGGCCAACTGCCATTTTCATAGCCGCGGCGATTCCCTGGGGCACGCGGAAAGCGATGAGCATGCCGATGTTCTGAGAAAGACCGGCGAAGATGGAGGCAATGCTGAAAGCCAGCAGTCCCCACATGAAGATGCGGCGATGGCCGAGCATGTCGCCCAGGCGTCCGAAGGTCAGCAGGAGGCTGACGATGATGAGGCGGTAAATGCTGATGACCCACTGGGTGGTGCCGATATCGGTCGAGAACTCGCTGGCGATGCTCGGAAGTGAAACGCCCAGCATGCTCGAATCCAGGGTGGAGGGGATGGAACCGGCCATGGCGATGGCAAGGATGTGCCACTTGTTGATGTTCGGTTGGAGCATGGGAAGATATTTTAGCACAGCATATTGTGTCGAATCTATACCTGCTGTCTCTTCCGTAGCTCTCGCCTCAGCTTTGTGCTACCATTCCATGATAGCGAACCAGCTACAGAGGGGGTGAACACTATGAGCAGCATGAAGTTCGAGAAGTTGTTTCAGCCATTCGACCTTGGTGGGATGCGGCTGAAGAACCGCATGGTGATGCCGGCCATGTCCATCGGGATGGCCACTGATGACGGCTATGTGACCGAACGGCTTCTGGACTATTTCGAGGAGCGGGCCCGTGGGGGTGTCGGGCTGATCATCGTCGGCTACGCCGTGGTTGAGTTCCCTCGGGGGCTCACTGGTCCCAAGCGGGTGGCTGTAGACGACGATAAGTTTCTTCCCGGCTTGACTTCCCTGGCGCAGCGCATCAAGCAGAACGGTGCGCATGTGGCGCTCCAGTTGAACCATGCCGGAGGTTTTGCCATTTCCTCGTTTGCCGGGTCCATGCCGGTAGCTCCCTCATCGGTCATCTGCCGTGTTGGTGGGGAGATACCGCGAGCGATGACGGTAGACGATATTCAGGCGATGAAGCTGCGCTTTGTTGAGGGCGCGCAGCGGGCCCAGAAGGCCGGTTTCGAGGCCGTGGAGATACACTCCGCTACCGGCTATTTGCTCAACCAGTTCCTTTCTCCGTCCAAGAACAAGCGCACCGACGCTTATGGCGGAGATCTGCCAAACAGGGCCAGGTTCTTGCTGGAGATAATCGCGGCCATTCGCGAGAAGGTGGGCGCGTCCTA
>JAUYGE010000071.1 GCA_030690705.1 Dehalococcoidia bacterium
TTACCTGCGGGGTTGGCCGAGCTGTCTTCGGGACCATCAGGATCATCCAGGACCTGGTCGAGTCAGGCAAGAGCATCTTGCTCCTGGGACGTCCGGGCATAGGCAAGACGACCATGCTGCGTGAGACAGCCAGGGTGCTCGCCGATGACCTGAACAAGCGAGTGGTCATAGTGGATACCTCCAACGAGATCGCCGGAGACGGGGACATCCCGCACCCGGCTATCGGTCACGCCCGGCGCATGCAGGTACCCACACCGACCATGCAGCATGCAGTGATGATCGAAGCGGTGGAGAACCACACGCCCGAGATCATTGTCATTGATGAAATCGGCACGGAACTGGAGGCAGCGGCCGCCCGGACAATAGCTGAGCGCGGGGTCCAGTTGATTGCCACCGCTCACGGCAACACCCTGGATAACCTGATGATGAACCCCACCCTGTCCGACCTCGTGGGCGGCATACAAAGCGTCACCCTGGGCGACGAGGAAGCCCGGCGGAGAGGCACCCAGAAGTCCGTCCTCGAACGCAAGGCGCCGCCCACTTTCGATATCGTGGTAGAAATCAGGGAGCGAAACAAGGTAGCCATCCATCCGGACGTCAGCGAAGCCGCGGACTCCATTCTCCAGGGACAGCCACTGATTCCGGAATTGCGATGGCTCGACGAAAACGGCGAGGTGAGGAGCGAGAAGGTAGAGTCGCCTTCTTTCGCCAGGAAGACGGACGGGGAACCGCCTCCGCCGGTTGACCGAGCCGCTCGCGTCTACCCGTTCGGGATAAACCGCGGGCGATTGGAACAAGCAGCCGAAGAAATGCAGGCGCCGCTGGAGATCGCCGAGTCCATGCGTGAGGCCGACCTTCTGGTAACCTCGAAGAAGTATTACCGCACCAGACCGCAGAAGATCAGAGAGGCCGAGAACACCGGCCTGCCCATCTACGTCCTCCGGAGCAATACGCCGCCCCAGATGAAACAATTCGTCAGCGGCCTCCACGCGAGAGATAGGGCGGGTATGGTAAGGACGGCCCTTCAGGAAGCGGAAGCAGCCGTCGCCGACCTGGAACAGGGCGCCCCGTCGGTGACGCTCAACCCTCAGCCCGCGCACGTGCGCCGCCTGCAGCACCTCCTGGCCGAGCGTCATCACCTGACCTCCCGCAGCTCCGGCAGAGACCCCCAGCGCCGGGTGGTGCTTTCCCGGGAGACCCGGGGCGAAAGGAACAGCGATTGAGCCGGCTGATAACGTTCGAAGGAACCGAGGGGAGCGGTAAGAGCACCCAGGCCCGCCGACTATGGCGAAGGCTTTGCCGCGCCGGCATTCCGGCCATCCTGACCCGTGAGCCGGGCGGCACCGACCTCGGCGACGACGTCAGACGCATCCTGAAGAAGAAACGCGCCACTGCGGTCTTGCCGAGCGCCGAACTGATGCTTTTTGCCGCCTCGCGGGCCCAACTGGTTGAGGAAGTGCTCCGACCCGCACTGAAGCAGGGCAAGGTGGTCGTCTGCGACCGCTACACCGACTCCACCATAGCCTACCAGCATTATGGCCGCGGCCTGGACATCGGCCTCATTCGCCGGGTGAACGATAGCGCCACCCGGGGACTCAGGCCGGACCTGGTCATCTTCATGAGCCTTCCGCCCGAGACAGGGCTGGGCCGCAAGAAGAACGCGGGAAACGACAGGTTCGAGAGCGAAGAACTGGCCTTTCACCGCCGGGTGTGGCGAGGCTACCAGGAACTGGCCGCCGCCGAGCCGGCGCGCTGGCTGGTAGTGGACGGCACTCTACCTCCGTTGCAGACAGGCCGGATTATCTGGCAAAGAGTGAACCAGCTGCTGGATATCCCGTAAGCGCCCACCGCCGCCCGAGAGTAACACGCCCCCCCACCCTATTAGACGCCTGTAGTCCTGCCCCATCTCTTGGACTCAACGACAGTCCTTTCATGGACTAGCTTTTTCGTCCCGAGAATCGGGTTTAACCACTAGCCAAGTCATAGAACATCAACGGCACAAGATCTTGACATATCGATTCCCAAGTGCTAAGGTTAATGCACCTAGTACCTGAGGGTACAGGAATATTTCCTGGCAGGCTAATGCCTCCAGGGTCGAGAAGGCAAGACCTCTCGGAAAGGAAATTGTCCATGTCTACGTCGTCTTCCCCCGGTTCCACACTCGAATTCCCCGTTGTTTCCCTCCGCCGAATTCCGTCTCCTTCTGATTCTGATATGCACAAGAGCTACGTCGCCGTGACCAGTGTATTTGACGTTCCAAATCTGGACGACTGGCGACGGATTAACGTGCGAGATGCCAAGCTAACCGGATCTGTGCCTACGGCAATCCGCGCCACTCTTGACGAGGATCCCGGCATGTTCTTG
>JAUYGE010000084.1 GCA_030690705.1 Dehalococcoidia bacterium
CAGCGGCTCACCGCCGCTCAGGATGAGAATCGGCCGGCCTACGGCCAGGAAGTCATCCACCAGCGCCAGACACTCTTTCGTAGACAGCTCGCCGTCATAGTGGCGGCGTCCGGCTGAGGCGCGGCAGTGAGCGCAGTAAAGGTTGCAGGTGCGGGTGATTTCCCAGGCGAGGAGATGGGGCGCCGGGTAGGGTGTAGCGTAGGTCAAGCTGCCTCCTTCCCACCGGCGAGCCCGATTTCCTCATCGGTCAGATAGCAGGCCGGGTCCTCAGCCCACACATCCCCCTGCATAGCCTCGGCACGCACCCGCAGGTTGCCATTGCAGACAGTCAGGAAGCGGCAGCTCGGGCAACGCCCCTTGAGCAGCGCTTTGCGGTCCTTCAGGCCTCGCATAATGGGGTCACTGGTATCGAGCCAGATATCGCCGAACTTCCGCTGGCGCACATTACCAAAGGAACGGTGCCACGAGAACTGGTCGGCATGCACCTCACCCAGGTTGTCCACCGCTCCGATGCGCACCCCGGAGTTGTTACCCCCGTTCGACTGCAACAGCTCCCAGACCTCAGCCGCCCTCCGGGGCTGGCTCTCTTTCAGCTTGAGATAGAGATATATGCCGTCGGCATGATTGCCCACGGTCAGGATCTCCCTGGCCTCACCCCCATGGTGAAGCTGACGGGTACGCTCCATGATGAGGTCGAGAACCGCCCTGGTCTCCTCATGCGAGATATCCTCTTCAGCCAGGCCCTGGCCTCGGCCCGAATAGGCCAGGTGGTAGAAACACACCCTCGGGATGCCCTCCCTTTCCACCAGGTCGAAGATGAGCGGCACATCCCGGTAGTTGTAGCCGGTGAGGGTGAATCTGAGGGACACTCGCTGGCCGGCCTGAAGGCAGTAGCGGATGCCTCTGAGAGCGGCTTCGAAAGCGCCGGGCTGACCGCGAAACCGGTCGTTCATCTCGCCGAGCCCATCAACGCTGATGCCCACCTCGGCGAAGCCGGTCCGGGCTATTCTCTGCGCCATGTCCTCTGAAATCAGGGTGCCGTTAGTGGAGAGGGCGATGCGCAAGCCCTGTTCCCGCGCGAAGGAGGCCATCTCAAAGATATCCTTTCGGAATAGAGGCTCCCCGCCGGAGAAAAGCACCACCGGCACACCGAACTCCGCCAGGTCGCGGAGGAAGCGCCGTCCTTCCTCCGAGGACAACTCATCTCCGTAGAGCCGGCCTTCAGAATCGGAATAGCAATGGACGCAATGCAGGTTGCACCGCCGGGTGCAGTTCCAGACTACCACCGGCCGGCCATCAGGAGACGAGACCGCCCCCCCACCGGTGCGGTAACGCAGGCCGTCGCCGGGAGAGACAGTGCCGCAGAGAAGGCGCGAGATGGAAATCACCGGCGCACCCTCGCGCGCACTCGGCGTACCGGCTGCTCCGACTGCTGGTATACCTTCAATAGCGCCAGGAGCACCTGGTCGGTAAGGTTACTCACTTGAAGCAGGGCCTCCTGGGTCCCCTTGCTGATGGTCGAGCGGTTCCTTAACAGGCGGGAAGCCGCATCGAGGAGGGGGACGCGGTGAAGCACGAAGGCTTCGATGGCTTCGCTCACCGAGAGACCCAGGCTGGATAGCTGAAGTCCGTACTCCCGGCCTATATCGGCTGCTTCCGCGGCGGCCTGTTCCCGCTGTGCCGGTTCGGTGACATAGCGAATAACGATCTCCAGCAGCCGGCCGCCTCTCTCTCTGAGCTGCCGCCGGCCAGCCTCCCCCAGCCGGGGATACCAGCGGGTGGAAAAGAGGTAGTCCGCCACCACCTGGTGTTCCCGGGGCGTGACTTCCTTCAGGGCCGCTGCTATGTGCTCCGGGGGCGGCCTCTCCTGCTTCCGCTTCAGCAGGCTCACGATGTCGGCCTCAGCGTAGCGGCGGTGTCCGCCGGGGGTGATGAAAGCCTCTATTTCCCCCTGGTCAGTCCAGTGGCGCAAGGTAGGTTCGCTGACGCCGAGCAACCTGCTGGCCTCCCTCATAGTGAGAAGCGATGTCCTGACCGTTCCCGTGCTCATCCCTTTCACTCTAGCTCTTCAACGGAGGAAAACTACAAAATACTATAAAAAACTATCAGAAATTGCATTATAGCATCGGGAAAGTCATGTGTCTACCGCAAAATGCCCTGCAAACCCGCGGAAGAACGCCCTGTTTTGAGGAGAAAATGCGGCCCGGATGCTGGTAGCGCGTAGGGTGGGTTAAGCGCACCGGGGATGGTGGACTGGTGGGTGGGTGCGCGAACCCACCAGATTGCGAAAAAACATTGCGGTGGGTTCGTCCGCCTACGCGGACTTAACCCACCCTACTACTTAAATTTGTTCAGGATTTGGTGCTTCTGACTTAGGATTTACTTCAGCCGACGTGCAAAAACATTGCTCAGCCCCGCCTCCGCCACGCGCTGCTCAATGGCGTTGTCGCTCTCGGTGTAGAGACCCAGCTTCAGCATCCGTTCCCAATAGGCGCCTCGTCCCATCCCGAAGTGCTTCTTGAGTCCGTCCGCAGTGGCATACTGCTCTCCGGCAAAAGCAATCCAGTCCCCCAGTGCCAGGCTTGCCGACAGCACCAGCGGTTCCATCCCGAAGGCCGAACGCGCCGCGTTGTGTCCCGCCATGTAACCCGTGCCCATGGCGCCGACGACGCCGCCATGGCCGGCCCTCTCGCCAGCGCAGAAGAGGTTCTCCCACCCCGTGGCCCTCAGTGCCGTATCCCTCTCCGAGAAAACGAAATTGCAGATGTGGTTGAAGCTGCTCCGGTGAGGGTCCTCCACCTGGACGTTCTCAAAACCGGGGACCTTCCTTATCTGCTCCTGGGGCATATAGACCATCCCGAAACACTTCGCCACCGGTCCGATATCCCCCAGGATGATGTTCTCGACGAACTCCTTGGGACGCGCCGCATCCCCTATCCCGACCTTGGCAGTGTCGATAAGCGACTCAGGCAGCGGAATGCGCAGTAACCCCTCTTTCTCGACCTTGGCCTTCAGCCAGGGCGCCAGGGTATCCTTGAAGACGGCCACCGCCGAGTTGACCGTCCCGGGCGTCCCGTCCGGCCGCGTCCGGCCCAATTCCCTCCCACCGATCTTGTCCGCTATGCCCATCCGGTCGCCGAACGGTATGCAGCGGACGAGGCACATCATGCAGCCCTTCCCGTATCGGGTGCAGACACTCAATCCACCCCGCGCACCGGTGGCGTCAACAAAAGCCGCCCCTTCCACCCAGGAGCCATCGGTGAGCTTCACCGCCTCGACCCGGGCACCCTTCTTCCTGGCATTGACCACCCGCGTCTCGAAGTGGACCTCGACCCCGGCGCCGAGGACCATCCGGCGGACAAGGGGCTCGGCCAGACCGGTGTGGAAGATGAAAGGATGGCCGGCAGGGGCATCGGGGAAGCGCGCGTTGTCGTGGATTTTCAGGGACTCCAGGGCCGCGAAGAACTCCCCTCCGCCGAGGAAGCGGAGCTCTTTCTGGCCGATGAACCAGCCGTTGCCGTTCACCTCACCCGAGCGCACCGCCACTCCGAAGAGCATATCCGTGCGCTCAAAGAGGACGACCTCGGCGCCAGCCTTTCGTGCAGCGAGCGCCGCCGCGCAGCCTGCGATACCCCCTCCGGCGATAATCACTTTGGGCATGAGTTACCTCTCAGGATGGTCTCGAAAACAGTCCGTGTACACGAACGTTGCAGCGAGTCCCGACAAAGCGGGACTCGCTGCAACGTCCTGGATTACCAGATGGTCGCTATCTTTTCACTCCCGCCGTCCTTAGATGGTGGTCCGACGCCCGCTCGGTATTCTCCGGCGTATAGAATTTCGACGGCACCGGTTCCACCTCGATGAAGTACTTGTCCCGCAGCAGGATGTTGGCTCGGGCAATCTTGGTTATTTCAGGGTCTATGGCGTAGATGAGGTTCTCCTGGATCTGGGATAGCTGGCCCCCCTCCGACGTAAACCAATCGAGGAAGACCTTGGTCGCGTTGGGATGGGCCGGGTTCTTCACCATCCCCAAGCTCTGCGTTATCCCCGGCGTCTTGCCCACGGGGACTATGGCGATAGGAGCGCCTATGAGGGCATATTCCAGCACGGTCCGGCCCGAAGCCACCGGGAGCATGATGCCGTACTCCCCGCTGACCAGCAACTCGAGGGGACCGCTGTAGCCGCGCACTATGGCGGGTTTGTTGTTCGTCACCACATCCGTCCAGTACTTCTCCGCCTTCGCCCAGTTGAGCACGTCCCCTGGTAAACGCCACATATAGGCGAAGAGCAGAGGCCCGTCTTCACCCGAGAAGGAGAAAACCGGCGACTTGCCAACCCATCTGTTCGTTGCCATGTCCTCCCACGATTTCGGCCCTTGGTCCACGGGGATGACGTTGGTGTTGAAGGCCGGGAGACGTGGGTTGGTGCCGTAGTTGATGTATAGCTTGGTGTCCGGCTGGTTCGGCCAATCATCGTTATCCCAGGGATATTCTGCCATCACCCCGGCTGTTATTGCCGTGACTAAGTCTCCTTCGCCGCTGAAGAAGATATCGCCGCTCACCTTCCCTGCCTTGCCCTCCTCGACCAGCTTGTTTATGACGTCATTGCCAGTCGAGGCGTCCCACACCTTGACCGTGATGCCGGGATACTTGTCATGAAAGGGCTTCAATACCTTCGCCTGATTGTCGAAGGTATTAGCCCACAGTTGCACCTCCCCCTCCTTGTAGGCCGCCTCAAGTAGCTGTGCTCTTGCATCTGACACTGGCCCGGCCGGAGCCGGGCTCCCGGTCGAAGGAGTCTGTGGCGATGGCGCGGGCGACGGCGCGCTAGGAGCGGCGCAGGCCACCAGCACCATGCCGGATATCAGCAGCAGAACCGCAAATGAATACCAGAATCTTCTCATCTTCTCCTCCTATCGTTCCCGATGTTTCCTTTTCCTTATCCTTCTTCGGTCACTAGGCTATGGCTATTCACCTCCTTACTTGATAACGAGACCCAGTCGGAAAGGTTAGCCCTCGCTTTCAACATCCTATCCGTGCACCTGCGTGCCGCGGCGCTGGGCCAGCATACGGGAAAAAATCGTTAGCGTGGTCAGCGAGACGACCATGATCACCGCCAGCGCTCCCACCAAAGGCAAGCGGCCTTCGGTGTATATCTGGTAAATGTAAATGGCCAGGACCATCGAGTCTGGCGTATAGAGGATGGCGGCCATGGACATTATCCGAGAGGACAGCAGGAAGACATAGAGACCACCGCCGATGAGCGTAGGGAGCATCAAGGGCACCAGGATGCGGCGCATCATGGTAAATGTGCCGGCGCCGCTGGTCATCGCCGCTTCCTCCAGCTCCCCCTTGAGCTGGGCCACCCCGGCGTGGGTGAACCTCGTAGCCACCGGGATGAAGTGCACCGTGTAGGCGATGACCAGTATCCATATCGAACCGTAGATAGGATTGGGGAAAGCGAGGAAGATGACCATCATGCTGAAGCCTAAGGCTATACCAGGTATAGCATAAGGGATGAATACCAGGGCGTCCAGAACCTTGGTCCCCTTGGGACGGAGACGTATAATCACCCAGGAGATAACCACCGCCAGCAACATGCTGCCCACGGCGGAGAAGCCGGACAGGAGGACGGTGTTCCTCACGGCGAGAGCGAAGTCCGGCCGGGCAGTAAGTATCCTGTAGTTCTCGAGGGTGAGCCGGGAAACGTCAAAACCATTTGCCCAGGGTACCTGGTAGAACGGAAGAAAAGAGGACCAGGCCATGGTTAGCATGGGCAATATCATCGCCACGATTAGAAAGAAGAGCATGAAGCTCGTCGCCAGCGGCCGGCCCACCGGACCCAGGTCTAACAGCCGCGGCCGATAGCCCTTGCCGGTCACCGTGGCAAACCTCTCCGACCTCCTCATCATTCGCTGATAGACAAGGATGCCGGCAACGGTGATGATAATCAGGGTCAGACTGAGGACGAAACCATGACCGTACTCGGGTGGGGATATATTGCGAAGCACGAGGTATATCTGGGTAGCGAACACCCTGATGCCCGAGGAGAACCCCATGATCAGCGGAGTGTCGAAAGACTCGATGGCGCGTGCGAAGTTGAGCAATCCCACGCCGGCCAGCGCCGGGGTCATCAGCCTCATGGTCACACGGAGCATGGTGGTCACCCGGTTCGCTCCGGAGACATAGGCCGCCTCCTCCAGCGATGGGTCCATTCCCCGCATGGTGGCCCCCAGGAGGAAGAAGGTCAACGGACTGAGCGAGAGACCTTCGACAAAGAACATCATCGGGATGGAAAAGGCGTTGAAGAGGGGCTCGGAGGAGCCTGACAGGGCGAACCATGCCTGGTTCAGCGCCCCGGCCCTCGGGCCCGTGAGCAACACCCAGCCGATGGCCTTCAGCATCCCGGGCATGATGAGGGGAATGAACATCAGCCCGTACATCACGTTCCGGTATGGCGTATTGGTACGCTCCACCATGAAGGCTATGACCCCGCCGAAGATGTAGGCCACGATCATGGAGCCGAAGGCGAAGAAGAAGCTGTCCTTGAGCATGAGGAAGGTACTCGGCTCGGCCAGCACATCGCGGAAGTTCTTCAGCGTGAAGTTGGTCAGGCTCCAGTCGCTCAGGTTCCCTACGGATACCGGCTTGAAGCTGCTCCAGAGCAGGAAGATGAGGGGGATGACGGATCCGATGGTTACCAGAGCGATGATGACAAAAAGCACCATCCGGCGGGTGCTGAAGAACTCCGCCAGCCGGTCCTTTTGCAGTCGTAGCCTAATAGCCAACGCTTTCCTCCTTGCCAGTCTGCCGGGTCGCTATCCCCGCCCGGTCCCTTTCCCTAGATTGCGCGCGAAGTCTCCAGGGGAGAGGGAATCCGCGTGCGTCGGGCCGGCCTTACCGGATAGGTCTCCACAGGTATCGGGTCGAAGGTTACCTCGATGGCGCCGTCCTGCCTCCTCTGAAGCACCACCCACTTCAGCCAGTTGATGTCATCCCGATAGGGGAAGTCTTCCCGATAGTGACTGAGCCTGCTCTCCTGTCTCTCCAGGGCACAGCGGTAAACCGCCTCCGCCAGCAGAGCGTAGTTCCTGGCCTCGTTGGCCTTGATCAGCTCGTGGACATCCGCCGCCCACATCCGTGGCACCACTTCTCGCTGCACCCTCTTTATCTCGGCGAGGGTGGCCTTCATCCTCTTCTCGTGCTTGAAGAAGCTGAACTGCACCGGCACCATAACCTTATTCAGGGTCATGTACACGTCGGCGGGGCTCGGCCCTTCCCGCTTTTCCAGGGGCGAGAGTATCTCCTCGCGGAGACTTTCTAGCTGGCTGGCCCTTGTCTGCGGCGTCCCCGCCTCCAGAGCGAATTTGGCCGCGTTCTCGCCGGCTGTGTGCCCGGTGAAATAGCACCCCGCCTGGGAGACACCGGTCATGCCCCCGCTGTGAATAGGGATGTTGGCGGAGGCGCCCGCGGCGAAGAGCCCGGGAATGCTGGACCGGCACCGGCTATCAATCCTTATCCCCCCCGGCCCCTCTCCCCCCCACCGGGCGACAATAGGCATGGCCTCCATCGGCCGCGCCCGCACGTCTATGCCTACATCGTCGAAGTTCATCATCATGGAAGGAAGGATGCGGCGCAGCAAGGCGACATGCTCCTCGGTCCAACTGGTCAGGTCGAAGTAAACCGGCCCGCGCCCGTCCACTGCCTCCCTGGCAATGGCAAAGCCGACCTCGCTGGGACTGCACATCTGCAAGCTTCGCCCCGGATAGTACCCGGGGATGAATTCCTCACCGAGCCGGTTGATCAGCCGGGCGCCGTGAATCTGGAACACCGCCGGATGCCCGCTAAAGAACTTCCTCTCCCAGATAGGGAAGGTGGGATGGGTGGCGAATTCCAGCCCTGCCAGCTGCGCGCCGGCGCGGAAGGCCATGGCCTGTCCGTCGCCCGTGATGTTATCCAGGTAGTTGAGGTGGAGTTTGCCGCTGGTGGCGCCGGCGGAGACCACCACTGCCCCGGTCCGGAAGGTAATCAGCCGCCCGGTCCTGGTCTCCAGACCCACCACGCCCGCTATCCGCCCGTCGCTGGGGTGCTCACCGTCCGAAGTCAGCAGCTCGACGGCCATCACCCTCTCGATGAGATTCACGCCCTTCATCCGAGCATGCTCCTTCATCTTCTCCAGGAAGGCGACTCCTTCCACGTAGATGCTGTTGTTGACTACCTGCTTGCGGTCCTTGTCCAGAAGCAGTCTGCCCGACTTGTCCAGCTGGAAGGGCACCCCCCAGCTTATCATCTCCTCCACCCGCTGCCGGTGCTCCCGCATCATCCTGACCATCATCTCCTGGTCGTTGATGTAGGCCGCGGGCTCGACGATCTCCTTCATGGCTGGAATCAGGAGCTCCTCCGGCACCGGCGCCAGGATGCAATGGGTAAAGGTGGTAGCTCCACTGCGGGCCACCCGGGCTTTGTCCACCAGGGTCACACGCGGGCAGAAGTCTCTGGCTCTGATGGCCGCCCAGAGCCCCGCCGCCCCTCCCCCTATGACCAGCACATCTGTGTCTATCGTCTTTATTTCCAGAGCCATCTCCCCCAGCTTGACCCGTTATAACTAATAACGCTCGGACATGTTAAAAGTTTGGAGTAAAGCCTGTCAAGTTACGGTCACAGCTTCTTGGCGAGCACACCCATGAGGCCCGCTTCCTCCACCCGCCGCTTGATGCGCCCCACATCGGCGGTGTAAAGGCCCGTCTCCTGCATGCGCTTCCAGTACTCCCCTCGAGCCACATTCAGGTTCAGAACACGCCCCTCGGCGGTCTTCTTCCTTTCCGCCACATAGGCAAAGAAGTCGCCGATGGCCAGGCTGCGCGGCAGCAACAGGGGCTCTTTGCCGAAGGCCATGCGGGCCGCATTGTGGCCCGCGACGTACCCGCTCATGGTCGCGCCACCTACGCTGCCCTGTGAGGCCTTCTCTCCCCCGCAGAAGACGTTGTCCAACCCCTCCGCCTTCATGAACTGGTCCCGCACCGCCATGCCCGTGTGCCCGATGAAATTGTACCTGGCCGAGCGAGGGTCCTCGACCTGGACATTCTCAAAGCCGTTTATTCGCCGCAGCTTCGCCAGCTCCATGTACACCATGCCGAAGCCTTTGGCCACCGGACCGATGTCGCCAAGACAGATATTCTCGATGAACTCCTTGGAACGGGAGGCCCCCATGAGTTTGAGCTTGTCGTAGTCCACCAGTTCCTTCGGCACCGGCACCATGACCAGACCTTTCTCTTCGATACCCTTCTTGAGCCAGGGGGCCAGGGTATCCTTGAACATCATCATCGCCGAGCTGAGATAGCCCGGCGTTCCGTCAGCCCTCAGCCGGTCATACAATTCTCCCCCGGCCTTGTCGACAATGCCTATCCTGTCCCCGAAGGCAAAACACTTCACCAGGCACATCACGCAGCCCTTGCCGTACTTGTTGCAGGCCGCCACTCCACCCCGTGACCCCGTGCAGTCCACGAAGACATCCCCGGGGACCTCGCTCCCATCCTCCACTTTCACCGCCGTGACCCGCCGCCCTTCCTTCTTGACGTTGACCATCCGGCTCTCGAGAAGAACCTTGATGCCGGCCGCCAGCACAATCTTCTTCACCAGGGGTTCGAGCAGGCCGGCGTTGTAGATGAAGGAATGCAAAGCAGCATCGGGGAAGGGCACATGGTCGTGCAGCTTTATGGATTCCATGGCGTCAAAGAGCTCTCCGCCTCCCATGAAGCGGAACTCGTGAGCGCAAACGAAATTCCCGTTGCCGTTGGTCTCCCCTGCCCTTATGGCTACTCCGGCCACCATGTCCGTTCTCTCCAGCAAGACCACCTCGGCCCCTGCCTTCTGCGCCGCCAGGGCCGCGCCGCAGCCTGATAGTCCGGCTCCAACCACCACTACTCTTGGCATGACACACCTCCATTTACTTTTTCACGCGCATCCGAGTGCTTCAAGGGGCGGAATGAGACATCTATCAAGCTGTCCCGGCCCCTG
>JAUYGE010000092.1 GCA_030690705.1 Dehalococcoidia bacterium
CTGGTAGCAGGGCAGCGCTACACCCAGAAGTTCTCCAACTCCCCCAACCAGCGCACCAGCTTCACCTGGGACGGCAAGGACGGCTACGGCCGCACGGTTAGCGGGCAGCAACGGGCCAGGGCACGCGTCGGCTACGTCTACGACGCCGTTTACCAGCAGCCAGGCCAGTTCGACCAGGCCTTCGGGAATCTCTCCGGGGCGCCGATCACCAGTAGCCGTGCCCGCCAGGAGGTAACCCTCTGGCAGGAATGGCAAGGCATGATCGGAGGATGGGACGGCCGTGCACAAGGGCTGGGCGGCTGGAGCTTGAGCGTCCATCACGCCTACGACCCCACGGGAAAGGTGCTCTACCTGGGAGACGGCAGGCGGCGCAGCGCCGACGCCCTCAGCGCGGCTGTCATCACCACCGCGGCAGGAGGCGGCACCTTGTCCAGCGGTATCGGTGATGGCGGGCCGGCGACCAAGGCGAATCTGACGTACCCCGCCGGCGTCGCTGTGGGTCCAGACGGCAGCCTCTATATAGCGGAGAATGGCGGACGGCGGGTCCGCCGGGTGAGCCCAACCGGGGTAATTACCACCGTCGCCGGGACTGGGACCTACGGGTACAGTGGCGACGGCGGTCCTGCCACTGCGGCCCAACTGAGTGACATTACTGGTGTGGCCTTAGGCCCGGACGGCTCGATCTATATCGCGGACCGGTCCAATAACCGCATTCGCCGCGTAGGAGCGGACGGAGTGATAACGACTGTCGCCGGGACTGGGACCTACGGGTACAGTGGCGACGGCGGGCCCGCGGCCCTCGCAAAGCTCAACTTTCCTTACGGGGTCGCCGTCGGACCGGATGGCAGTTTGTACATTGCAGACAAGGACAATCAGCGCGTCCGCCGGGTTGGCACGAACGGCGTCATCACTACGGTGGCAGGAGGCGGGACCGGGGGGGGTGCTGGCGATGGCGGTCCGGCCACGCAAGCAAAGCTGGTTAGCCCGTGGAGGGTGGCGGTTGGCCCCGACGGAAGCCTCTACATCCTGGACCGGTCGAACAATAATGTCCGCAAAGTTGGGCAAGACGGGGTAATCAGCACGGTAGCGGGAAGCGAGATCTACGGGCCTGACGGGTTTGCTGGCGATGGCGGTCCCGCCACTTCGGCTCGGTTCGCTTCTCCCGAAGACATCGCGGTCGGGCCGGATGGCAGCCTCTACATCGCCGATCGGTCCAACTACCGCGTTCGCTGGGTAGGTCCGGATGGGACCATCAATACTGTGGCAGGGAACGGGACGTTCGGCTTCAGTGGCGACGGAGGCCTGGCGGTTCGAGCGCAGCTAAACGAGCCGAGAGGCATTGCCTTGGCGCCGGACGGCAGCTTCTATATCACCGACTGGTTCAACCAGCGCGTGCGCCGGGTTGCTCCGGTCATGCAGGGCGGTTCTGCCAGCGACATCTACATCCCGGACGAGGATGGCAGCGAGGTCTACGTCTTTGACAGCGGCGGCCGGCATCTCCGTACGCTCGATGCGCTCACTAGCGGTGTGCGCTATCAGTTCTCATACGACAGTTCTTTCCGTTTGGTATCTGTGACCGACGGCAGCGACAACAGCACAACGATAGAGCGCAATACCACCTCGAGTCCCACCGCTATCGTCGGACCGTACGGACAGCGGACCACCCTGGCGCTGGACGCGAATGGTTACCTATCCGCCGTCACGAACCCAGCCGGTGAGTCGGTCCAGCTCAGCGCCTCCCCCGGTGGCCTGCTGATCGGCCTGACTGATAGACGTGGTAACGCTTACACTTTCCAGTACGACGGTCTCGGCCGGCTGACCCGCGATGAGGCCCCCGGTGGCGGTTATTCGGCGCTGTCCCGGCTCGGCGCCAATGAGACGTACACTGTTAGCCTGAGCACCGCCCTGACCCGGACGACATCTTACCGCGTCGAAAGCCTGCCCGCCGGCGGCCAGCGGCTCGTCAGCACATTCCCCAACGGCCTGAATACCGAGCTGGTGAGCGCGGCCGACGGCACCCGCACCTGGCGCTTTCCAAACGGCGCAACTTGGACCTCAACGCTCGATGCCGATCCGCGCTGGGGCATGCTCGCTCC
>JAUYGE010000093.1 GCA_030690705.1 Dehalococcoidia bacterium
GAGGGCGAAGGCCGCCAGAAGCGAGATGGCGCCACCGGCCACCGCCACGGGCAGAGCCGCCTCCGGGGCCAACAGGGGCAAACTCTGCGCAATCAGGCCCACGAACTGGACCACGGCAGTCGCCACCAGTTCCGCAGCCAACAGCAGCGCGAACAGTAGCATCATCCCCATCGCCATCAGCTTCTGCCGGACGAACGAGCGCGAGGGCACTCGGTAAACCCGGGCTAGGGACACCTCCAGTGCGTCGAAGAGGCAGAACCCGGCCCAGAGGAGTCCAACCAAGCTCAGCAGGCCGAACAGCCCAGAGCTCTGACTGGCGGCGTCGAAGGCCTGTAGCACACTCGCCGCGACGTCGGACGGAACGATGCTGAGGACCAGGTCTCGTGCCCTGGCCTGGGTGTCGGGACTTCGCAGGATCAGGCCGACGATCACCAGCATGCCGAGGAGGATCGGGAAGATCGAGAAGAGCGCGTTGAAGGCGACGACCGCGGCCAAGAGATCGGCTCGGTCCTCGCCGTAGCGCCGGATCAGTTGCCCGAACCCGGATTCCTGAACGGCGGCGATGATGGCCTTTCCACGCGCAACGAAAGACACGGCATACTCCTACCGGCAAGCCAGGCTGCTTCTCAGAGGCCCTCTGTGGACGGCTTACTTGCGGGAACGATCGTAGGTGGACGTGCCGCGCGTTGCTGGTTTGTCAAAGAGCGGCAAGATCACACGTACGATGGCCCAGCCCACCAGGGCATAGACGAGCATCGCGATGAGCGATGGGACCTCCAATACTACGCCGCCGCTAGACGGGCTGCCGGTCAGGCCGAAGAACGGCGCCAGGAAGACTCCGGCGGAATTGTAGACGAAGCCACCGAAGTCGTTGTCGGGGTTGGCGCCGATGAGCTTCAGGAGGACCCGCATTCCGATCAGCACCTCGATGATGCCGACGAACAGCCAGACCACTTGGGCAATCTTGAGGAACCTCAGCCGGTGCTCCTCGCCGGTATCGTGGAAGGTCCGTTCGCGGTGTTCGAGGCCAGCCTCATTGGTTACAACGCGCTCGCGTTGCTCAACGCCAGCGGTACTTTGAACGACCTGATCCGTGACAACGCGCTCCTCACGTTGTTCAAGGCCAGCCGCAGATTGAACGACCTGCTCGGTGGGCTCGACGCGAGCCGGGGCTGGCGCCGGATCACCGGCCGTTGAAGCCCGCTCGTCGCCCCTGATGGGCTCGTGGCGTTCGCCCGACTGTGGCTCGGGGGGTTGCGATATCATGTCTTTCTCCTTTCTTTCTCCTTTTTTCCTGTGCACGTACGGACTGGCGGAGGCGTCGGTCTTGCTCGCGTGACTCAGTCCAGAAATTCTCTCACATCAGTAACGATTAACGCCCCGCTCCGCTGGTCGGCGTTCCCGGCGCTGGCGTAGCCAACCCGAATTGCGACATCATGTTGTTCATCGTGGTGGATTGCATCTGTCGCATTTGATCCATCAGTCGTTGCTGATCGGCCGGGCTGGTTTGGGACGTCATGCCCTGCATCTGGTTCATCATCTGGGCCATCTGGTTAGCCAGACTCTGCATCTGCTGCATGGCCTGCTGTCTCTGTTCCGGTGTAATCTGGGCGGCGCGATCCCGCATCTGGGCGGCTATGCTGCTCATCTGCTGCATCACCTGTCCCATCATCTGGCGCATCTCCGGAGTGCCCTGTTGGGCCTGAGACGAGGCCTGACCCATTTGCTGCATGAGATTGGCCATCTGGTCCATCATCTGCTGCATTTGGGACGGAGATATCTGAGCGCCCATCATGCCCGCTCCGCCCATCATGCTGCTCACCTGGTCGCTCATTTGGCCCATCATCTGACCCATCTGGCCCATACTAGCGCCCGGCGGTACAGGACCAATACCAGAAGTCGTGGGCTTGATTGTCGGCGGGACGAGGGGAGGTGTGGCAGCAGGCGCACAGTTAGCCAATACCAGCAT
>JAUYGE010000112.1 GCA_030690705.1 Dehalococcoidia bacterium
GCGCTACCCGGGCGGCTTCGTAGAGAAGAAGGGACAGCCCTATCCCGGCGGCATCTTCCGCCAGGTGGAGGCCGGCGATACCAACTACTTTGTCTCCAATGGCTACGCCCATATCATCGCCGACTCGAGGGGCTCGGCGCCCTCCGAGGGACAGTGGGGACTCATGGATAAGGAAGAGCAGCAAGACGGCTACGAGCTGGTGGAGTGGTGCGCCCGCCAGCCCTGGTGCGATGGCAACGTGGCCATGGTCGGCGAGTCCTACTACGCTCAAATACAGTATCTGGTGGCCGCCACCCAGCCTCCTCATCTGCGGACCATAGTCCCCTTCGATGGCTGGACGGATATCTACCGCGACCTGGTCTATCACGGCGGACTGTTCTACCAGGGCTTCTTCGCCCCCTGGATCTCCATCGTCTGCGAAAGGATATTGCCCGACCTGGGAAGAAAGGCACCCAGGAAGTGGCGGCCGGCCCAGAACATCATCGGCGACACCGCGACCGGCAATCCCACCGACGGCCCTTACTACTGGGAGAGGTCCTCATACACCAGGTTCGACCGCATCAAGGTACCCATATACCACATCGTCTCCACTACCAACTATCTGCACTTCCGCGGCCAGCTCAACGCTTACCGCAGGATCGACACTCCCAAGAAACTCCTGGTCACCGCTGGGATGCCCTGGGCATTAACCTATCATCCCGCCTTCAACGAGGAGATAGTGCGCTGGCTGGACTACTGGCTCAAGGGGATAGACAACGGAATCATGAAGGAGCCGCCGGTCACCATGTTCGTCCAGGGCTCCAACGAATGGCGCTACGAGTTCGAATACCCGCTCAAGAGGACCAAATGGACCAAGCTCTTCCTTCACTCCAGAGAGGGGGGAGCAGGGCAGCCTCCCTATGGCCTGCTGACGGACCGGGCGCCCGGCAAAGAACATCCTGATAGCTACGATTACCCGCACACGGATGGTCTGGTGGATGCCAACCTGCCGGTGGTGGCCTACCTCACCCCACCGCTGGCCGGGGACATGGAAATCATCGGCCCGGCCAGCCTCACCATCTACGCCTCCTCCACCGCTGACGATACCGCCTGGATTGTCAAGATAGACGATATCGCCCCCGATGGCGCCTTCAAGGTGGCTGGCAAAGGCTGGCTCAAGGCCTCCCATCGTGAGGTGGATGAGAGCCGGGCTAGCCCCGGCCAGCCCTTTCATACCCATACCAACCCCACCCCCATTAGACCCAACGAGGTTTAAAAGTTTGAAATAGAGATATGGCCCATTTTCAGGAGCTTCAAGGCGGGGCACCGCCTGCGGCTCCGCATCGCCAGCAAGGACTCCCGAATGTGGGATGTCGCCAATTTTCATTCGGTGGTGGAGCAGCCGGCTCACAACACCATCCATCACGACAGGGGCTATCCCTCTCATCTCCTCCTTCCCATTGTACCGGCAGGGAAAGTTCCCACCCGCCTCAAGCCAAAATTGAACTTCATTCCCCGGGACTGATTGAGAGAGGTGACACAGATGGAGATGCGATGAAGGAAGATAGCTCCCTTGAATTACAGGGAACATTACATGGAGGACGAAGATAATGAGAGCAACATGGTGGTTCATAACTTCTCTTCCAATTCTGGGGTTCGTTCTGGGAGGATGGCGGCGCAACGCATTACCATGCAGGCAAGCTATGACCTGCCGGTCTCGCAGGTGGCCTATGGAGAGAAGTCCGTGGACATATTTGCGGCCTACTCGCGGATGGTAAGCGCCATAAAAGCCGGGGCGCCGATACAGATTGTCCACTTGAGGGAAGGTGTTTTCA
>JAUYGE010000209.1 GCA_030690705.1 Dehalococcoidia bacterium
CGTGCGCGCCAAGCCCATCGAATCCGCAGTAATCGAGCAAAGCCCTGTAAACATCCGGCGCGTAGTAATTCGCCTTGTAACCGACATACCGGCCGGAGAGTGCGTAGAATTCCGGGGTAAAACAGTCGGAAACAAAGATACCATCCTCTCGAACATTTCGATGGGCCCATTTCAGATGCAGTATGGTCTGTGGCTTGGGCAACCAGCCTGAAAGTCCCACAAAGAGAACTATGTCGTAGGGTGCAGCCTGTTCCAGTTTCGAGTGCATGGCAGCCTCCATGATATCTCCGCGCAGGAACTCGAAACGGATGCCAAGGCGCCGGGCACGTTCGGTCACTTCCTCTCCGATATGGCCGTGCGGGTCTAAGTCGGCGGCCATCAGCCTGACTTGTTTCATCGCCTGAGGAGTGCGGGAAGCGATAGCCTCAAGTGGCAGGAACAGGTCATAAGCGAATCCGCAGGGAGCGGTGAAAATCCTGACTTCGCGGCCTGTTTGCAACCGTTTCTCCAGTTCGGGCTCGATGTTTCGGGTAAGAATGTGCAGGCGGTCGTACACCGCTCTGTGCAGCGGGTATTCGAGAAATATCCTGTCCCCAAGACCGTATCGCTTGCTGTCACGGTCATAAATGGCCCGCATAGTACCGGCAGAGTATCCCTCTCTACGGAAAAGGCGTCCGAGCCCCGAAAACAAGAAGGTCGGCTCGCGCCATGTCCCCCGGAACCAGTTGATTATCAAGTACTTCACCAGGTAGCGGTAGCTGAGCAGCTTCCCCCAGATGGCGCTGCCTGTAAGCTTGACATCGGTCGTGCCCAATGGAATCTTCTTGGGCCTCTCATTGCTCTGCCGGGAAGAAACCCGGGGCCCGAGCATATCAACAATGGCTTGCAAAGTCTCTCCCGGGGTTGTCTTGTCCACACCCCTTATATATGCAGCCTTCGGGGAGCGGTATTGTGCAAAGGCCTCCACCGTCTTCAGATACATGCTTCTTACCTGCGCCAGGTCGTCCCGGTTTTCATGTCTGTCGATTCTCTTGCCGCGTGAAGCGATGCGTTCCATCGCCACCTCCGGAGAAAGGTCGAGGAAGACCACCACATCAGGAAGCCATGCGGCATCCAATCCCAGGATTCGAGCCATACGCTGGACAGTTTTCGCCTTCCCAAGCCAGCACAGCTTGCCCTCACTCTCTCGCGGAACTGGTTTGCCATCAAGCAAGTACTCAAAGATGACTTTGAGGTCGGCGGAATCCAGGCCCCCGGTATTGACGTCACCTGCGCCGCCTTCAGGATTCGAGTAGTTTACTGCTCGTCCCATCGCGGACAGAAGCGTGTTCCCATCGCTCACAATTATGTCGGCGGCATAGCGCCGCCCCAGCTTCCGGGCGGTGCTGTCCTGGAGCGCCATCTGCGTTAACTTGAAAAAGGGATATAGACGGCGATTATTGACTGTCAGTTTCGCCAGCCGCTTGAACCACCTGGCCTTATGGCCGGTGATCGGGAAGCCATCCGGATGAAACTTGGGCGCCAGGTGGTCCTCATCCGAATCAACGATCTGAAACATGTCACCAGCCGAACCTGCTCGCAAGCTCATCTCAGCAGCCAGTATGCAAGGCAAAGTTGCCGTGATAGTGCTCTTGCCACTGCCGTCGGTCCCCAACACACAGACATGAAGAGTCATAGATAGACCTCTCTCTATTGTTGCCAATGATAGTCCGGCCCCGGAACAAAAGCCAGCGTCCCAGCTACGCGGACCAAAACCCTCTTATGGAAAACCGCGGAGTCTTCATCAAGGAAAAACCCCATGGAATCCCGGTTTACCAGGCGGACTTCCGCCGAATCCCGGCCGGCCAATTTGAGTTGCAGCGCCCTCCTGGTGAGAAGTTTAGGTGACAGCGGCCCAAAGAGCGTTGCCAATCGTCCCGGATATGGGATGAAGTTGAGTGACAGTGCCTCTTCTTCCACACGTGTACCCGGCTTGAAGGGAAGATGTTTCAGGGGAAAGTTCATTACCACACCAGCCAGCAGTCGCATTGCCCTGACGTTCTCTCCCCATCTCACTTCGATGACCTCCGTGGCGTTCGGCCACAGGGCGCACCAGGAGAAGCGAAGGAGGAGTGATAGACCATATTCCATACTGTTAAGTCTCTCTATGCCCAGCAACCAGGCCAACAACCTGCGTAGCGTCGGCAACCGGCGATGCCAGCGGGCCAGGTCGCCGGGAGAGCGACCGAACTGGCCGAACCCGCCCATAGTAGTGGCGTAACAGACCTCCGGAGGGGAATCCTTCTTGCCCACTTCAAACCCCATGATACAACACGGGGCGGTACGATTCTCATTCAGATTGGCCACGATGCCTTTCAGTGCGGCCTCCGGGTCCCGGGGCACGCCGAATTGTCTGGCCACCACGTTCCCTGAACCCATTCTCAAAGCTGAGATACGAATTCGCTCTCGTCCGGGCAGGTTGCCAGGCTCACTGCCCTCGCAAATGGCTTCAATAACCGCGCGAAGCGTTCCACCTCCGCCGCCCGCGATGATGAATGATGGAGTATCAGATGATGCCAGGAATTCTCTGGTCTTCGATTTGGCCTGCGGATGGTCGTCTACAACTTCAACTTGCGGGTTCGCTCCCGGACCGAGGGCGCCGGTGAGCATCGAGGAGAGGCGGTCAATGGCGGCGTTGCCATAACCGGTAGCAGAGGAACGATTGATGATAAGAAGTATCCGCTCCAAATTGTTATGGCCTTCCCTCGGCGTGGGGCTCCTTGCGCTTCACGTGCAGCATAAGCCTCTCAACCCGCAGGACCTCGACATGTTCCCCGGCGTCTATTCTCTCATCAACTGACCTTGCGTTCCAGCACTCGCCAGCAATCTTTATCAACCCGACCGGGGCCAGCGGTTCAATCACCTCCCCGCACATGCCAACCATTCCCTCGGAGCCGGTCGTCGTCTTGAGGTGGAATGCGGGGATGATAGTCTTGTGTGCCAGAAACACGAAGCCACCCAGCGTTGCCACGAGCACCAGCCCTATGGGAAAGGACATCTCCACACCAAGAAAGCGCAGTCCCAGCAACACCAATACTACCACAGCTATGTCGTCAAGAAGGAAGACAAAAAACAGAAGCCAGTCCTTCGCCCTTTTCTTCACCGTTCCCACCATCACGAATTCTACCCCGCCTGTATGATACCCGGGGCCGCAAGCCCCCCCGTTTACCCACGCTAAATGCAGCAGCTGGCAGACAATCCCTATAGTGGGGCAGGCATTTTCGGACAAAACGACCCCGCAAAAATGATACGGCCTACCGCTAATCGGCGTCAATCCAGAGGGAGAACCAGGTGGCTGTTCTCGCCAAAAAGAAAACCCACCCGTGATAATGCGGGTGGTTTTGGCTGGATACGGATCAGCGATGTATCGGATGGTGCTGGTGAGCCGCCACGGGCTCGAACCGTGAACCTGCTGATTAAGAGTCACGGAGTGTCAAAACAGATAGGGAAGGAGGTGAAATGAGCGCTTTTGACAAGCTGATCCGCCGTGACCTGCTGACTCTTTCTCGACACACGCTGATTATTGTCAGACACCGGGTCCGAGCCGACAGAGACTAATAGTATAGGAGGCTAGGATCCAACATGTCAACCCAAGAAGCTCGACGACCGGCCAAGAAGCTCGGCGAACTCGTGGAATACTACGAGCAGTGCAACAGGGCCGAGGGAAGAAGCCCAAAGACGATTAGCTGGTACTCCGCCAATCTGAAGCGATTTCACCGCTACCTGAAGAGCCGGCATCTCCCGGATTCAATAGACCGCATCGACACAAGACTACTTCGAGAATACGTTCTCCATCTGCTGGCGGCGAAGAAGTATGAGAACCACCCTACCAGACCGGTCATGACGGAGCCACTCTCCTCGGCCAGCATTCACGGTCATGTCAGAACCTTGCGGGCATTCTTTGGCTGGCTTGTCAGGGAGGACCTGATCGAAACCAACGTTGCCCTGAATGTGAAACCGCCCAAAGTGGTCACGAAAGTGATACCTACGCTCTCCGACCAGGAGATAGCCGCGATACTGGGTGCACTGAACGCGACCAATCCCGGAGACGCCCGGGACCAGACTATCTTCATGGTCTTGTTTGATACCGGACTGCGGATAGGGGAACTTGTCGGCTTGAAGATGGTGGATGTTCACATCAATGAGGGATTCCTGAAAGTGCTGGGCAAGGGCAAGAAGGAGCGCCTTGTGCCTATAGGAAGCAACGCTCAGAGAGCACTCCAGCGGTATATCTTCCGGTTCAGGTCCAAACCTGCCAATCCAGGGATCGACAATGTCTTCCTATCCACTGGCGGGAACGCCATGACAGAGAACGGCGCGGGCCAGATGTTCGCCAGATTGGCTGAGAGGTCAGGGGTTCACCGGCTGCATGCCCATCTTTGCCGACACACCTTTGCTACGCGGTTCCTGATCAATGGCGGTGACGTATTCACCCTGCAACAGATACTGGGGCACTCCACTTTGGAAATGGTGAGAACCTATGTGAACCTGGCCTCAAGCCACGTGGCCATACAGCACAGGAGATTCTCGCCGCTGGACCATCTTGACCTCCGTAGAGTCAAAACAGTCCAGACATTGACTGGCCAGCGAATTGGGTGAATGTTCAGTTAGATTGCAGCTCAAGTTCAGTGAGGTGGATAGCCAGATGCCAGCAGGGTGCTGAAAAACGAAACTTCCAGCGGCAGCCAGATTCAAAGGGGCGTGAGATTACGAAGCTGAGACCTGACCAGCGGAAGGTGTCTCGGTTTTGGAGCAAGCTCATTTGGCCTAGTCTCTCCTACCGCAGCAAGTTACGGAATTCCGCTCGAGTTAGGTCCGCCTCTCTCAAAATCTCCCGGAGTGTTCCCGTTTTGATCTCGCGGTGTCTGGGGATTACTACTGTGCGGTTTGTCTCTGGATGATAGTAGACCATATGGCTGCCCTTCTGTCTGTCGAATAGAAACCCGGCTCGCTCCAGCGCCTTTACCACCTGCTGCCAGGAAAGACTGGGCAGCCGACTCACACCGCTACCTCACGCTCCTCGATTTGAGGCAGAGACATTCCTCTCTCCCTGATACTCTCTAGATAAACATCTATAGCCTCTTTGATATTGCCCATAGCCTCCTCAGCAGTTTCGCCCTGCGAAACACAACCGGGCAGAGCAGGCACATAGACGGTATAGCCACCCTCTTCCTGTGGCTCCAGCACAACCCTATACTTCATCTTTGCCTCCTTCTTCACCCTGCTCCAATGACTATTCTTTCTCAACTTTCTTCGATTCTAACACAACTGTGACTACCAAACACCCTTTGTCACAGCACCAGCATCGCATCGCCGAAGCTGTAGAAGCGATAGCGCTGGCAGATATTGGTGTCCAGTAAGCAGGGCATCATGCCTTCCCGGCAGCGGCCTTCCCCATCTCCTCCTCCACCTGTCGGCGGACCTGCCGGTAATCCTCAGGCTTCCTCTTCGACTTGACTGCCCCATAGCCAGCGATCACGCGGAAGCAGCCTTTCACCGGAACAGGTCTTCGAGCCATTTGTATGTCTTTTCGCTGCGGCGACGGATCCCTCCGACTTCGATACGCCTGCTGCCTTCGTCGATGAGATAGATTATCCGGATATCGCCAACCCTCACCCGATATATGTCATCGTATAGCTTCTCGCAACCCCGCGGTCTAGGGTCATCCTCGAGCACTTTGAGCCTTGCTAACACGCGCTGGTAGTCAGTTTCTTGTAGGCTGTCCAACTCCCGCTGCACCCTCTTGCTCCGAAGTCTAACTTCGAACACGAGCCGCTCGCTGGCGCACATAGTCGTCCAGGCTGATGGATCCCTTCTCGGAAGCCGCGAGCGACTTCTTCATGGCGAGCAAATCCTCCATGTCCTCTAGCTTCTTGAGCAGAGCCTCGTATTCATCGTAGCGTGCGAGGACGGCCTTCGGCTTCCCATGCTGCGTGATGTACAGGGGCACCCCCTGCTCCTCCAGCTCAGCCATGAGAGCGCCGAGCTTGACCTTCAAATCGCTGACCGTGACGATGCGAGTGGGCATTGGTAACAGCCTCCTGCGCGTACTTCTAGATAAATTGTACTAAGTATTGTACGAAAGTTCAATCATAATACAGCACCAGCATCGCGTCGCCGAAGCTGTAGAACCGGTACCGCTGGTCTATCGCTTCCTGGTAAGCCCGCAGAAGGAACTCCCGGCCGACAAATGCCGCGGTCAGCATCAAGAGCGTGGTGCGGGGCAGGTGGAAGTTGGTTATTATCCCTTCGGTGACCCTGAATTGGAAGCCGGGGAGTATAAACAGGTCGATTCTACCAATGAAGGGAACCAGTTTGCCGTCGTTAGCCGCGGCCACCGCCTCGACCGTCCTCACCGAAGTAGTGTCTACGCACATCTCGGACACGTTACTCGGCAGGACAGCTTTTGC
>JAUYGE010000210.1 GCA_030690705.1 Dehalococcoidia bacterium
TCCAGCTCAAAACGGAAGTTCTCAATCACCGGGTTCGCCAGTAGCTGGCGGCACATCTTCTGAACCGTGTCGCTGGCTTCCGCCTGGGTCTGCCCATCAAGCTTTATCTCCAGATATTTCCCTGCCCGCACGCTCTTAACGGACTCGAACCCAAGCGTACGCAGCCCTCCCTGAATGGTGAGGCCCTGGGGGTCGTTCACCGTAGGCTTAAGTGTCACGTATACCCTAGCGAGATACATGGTCACTCTCCCTCCAGCTCATTTCCGGTCAGACGGCGATACACCTCTTTATACCGATGCGAGGTCAGTTCAATAATATCTTCAGAAAGCATCGGGGCTGGCGGCGACTTGTTCCAGCCCGTCTTGACCAGCCAGTCACGCAATGGCTGCTTATCGAAGCTCGGCTGGGATTTCCCCACCTGGTAGAGGGTCACATCCCAGAAGCGGCTGGAGTCCGGCGTCAGAAGCTCATCGATGAGTATGAGCTTGCCGTCGACTATCCCGAACTCCATCTTGGTATCAGCGATGATGAAGCCCCGTGTGAGCGCGAATCTCCGCGCATATTGATAGACCTCGATGCTCTTCTCTCTCAGCTCGCGCGCCTGCTTCTGCCCGACCAGCTTCTCCAGTTCAGCCTCGTTCATGGGCTCGTCATGCCCCGTCTCCGCCTTGGTGGTTGGAGTAAAGAGCGGCTGCGGCAGCTCCTGGCTCTCCCGAAGTCCGCCAGGCATCTGGTGGAAGTGGACGACGCCGTTCCGCCGGTACTCCTCCCAGGCCGAGCCTGACAGATAGCCTCTAACCACGCACTCTACCGGCAGCCGTTGGGCCTTCTTCACTATCATCGAGCGTCCAACCAGGAAGGCCAGAGCGGGGTCATTCTCCTTCACCGGCATGAACCGGCCAAGCACCTCCAGGTCGTCCACTTCACATTCCAGATGGTTTGGTAACAGCGAAGCAGTCTTCCTGAACCAGAAGGCGGACAACTTGTTGAGCACCTTTCCCTTGCCGGGTATGCCGCACGGCATTACCATGTCGAAGGCAGAGACTCGGTCGGAGGCAACCATTAGCAGCCGGTCTCCCAGGTCATAGCTATCCCTTACCTTACCCCGGGCAAAAAGCCTCAGCGGCAGGTCGGTCTGCAGTATCAACACCACTTGCTCCTAAAGATCAAGGACCTTCCCCCACTTCTCCCTGACCTTCTTCTCCAGACCTGCATCCAGGCTGATGGTCTCAGGAAAGTCGTTCTTCCACTCAAACGGCTTGCAGGCGTCTATGATGAGCCTGTTGGCGAAGAAGGATGTAGCTGGCTTGCGAATCAGTGGGTCCAGCGGCGTGCTGCGCACGCGGTGGATGACATCCAACCCTGTCCCGGGATCGGCGCGGGTCGTTATGGCCCAGATCACATGCCGCAGGTCCGTGAAGTCAATGTCCTCATCCACCACCACGATGTAACGCCCACGATGAACCAGCTCGGAGGCCACCAGGGCCGCCTGTTTGGCGTGCCCGGCATACCTTTGCTTGATAGAGACGGACATGAACCAGTAAGCGCACACCTCGTGGGTCCACACCCCCTGGACCTCGGGCACGCCCATCTTCCGCATGTTGCTGTCCACGAGCGAGCTATCGAGCAAATTCGAATAGTAGCTGCCGTTATAAGGAGGACGGCTCGGTGGAGCCCCGTGAATGATGGGGTTGTTGCGATAGTAAACCCTCGCCACCTCGATGATGGGGTTCGGCCTTTCGCCGCTGGCATAGTAGCCGGTGTATTCACCGAAGGGCCCCTCTTTCCTGAGTTTGTCAGGAGGACACCAGCCAGCGATGACGATCTCGCTGTCGGCCGGCATGGGCAGGCCGGTTACCTCTTCCTCGATTACCTGCACCGGCTCATCCCTCATGGCGCCCCAGTACTGGTATTCAGCCCCATCGGGAAAGGGAATGCAGCCGACACAGTACGCCAGCGGATGGTGGCCTATGGACACAACTATCGGGCACGCCTGGCCGCGCTCGTGGTACTTCTCCATGTGCAGCCGGCCATGCTTGCCGGGAGCGATATGGAAGCCGAGGGTCTTATCGTCCTGGACCATCACACGGTAGGTGCCCAGGTTTATTTCGCCATTGTCCGGGTCGCGGGTTACCATGACATGACCCGTGCCGATGTAACGGCCGCCGTCCTTTCCGCGCCCTTTCGGAGTGGGGAACGCGAGGAGGTTGATATCATTGCCGGATTTCACGTTCTCCATCACCGGCCCCGTCTTGACCACCTGCGGCTTGAACTTCTCGATGTTGGCATCCCATTGGGCAACCTTCCCGCGTACCTGAGTTAGCAGGTCCCTGGTGGGACCCGGCGTCAGTCCCAGGGTAACCGCCGTACGCCACGGAGTGAGGATGGAGCTGCAGAGCACCCTGAACCCGGGGGCGGAGCCCTTTATCTTATCGAACAGTATCGCCGGCCCATTAGGGTTCCTGTTATTCAAGGCCTCGATAGCCCCGATCTCCTGGTCCCAATCGGCGCCTTCGATAGTCTTGACCTGCTCACTCTGCTCCATCTTCTTGAGCCAGCCCCGCAAATCGTCAGCCATTATTCAACCCTCCTTCAT
>JAUYGE010000129.1 GCA_030690705.1 Dehalococcoidia bacterium
CGCGTTCTTCAACGTCAATGGCTACATCGCTCTCGCGATGTTTCTGGCTACTCTCGGAGCGATGTACGCATGAACCCGACGGGGCTGGCCCCCGACATGTATTACAAAAGGAGGACCAAGTGAAGTACTTCTGGTTCAGGACATGGCTTCTCATCATAGCGATGGCGATGGCGGCAGCGATGCTGCCGGCATGCGGAGAGAAGGAGCCGCAGAAGCTCACGATAGGCCTGCTGCCGATTATCGATAGCTTGCCCTTCTATGTGGCCGAGCAGCAGGGCTACTTCAAAGACGAAGGCCTGCAGGTGGAGTTCGTCACGTTCACCAGCGCGCTTGAGCGCGACACGGCGCTCCAGACGGGCCAGACCGATGGACAACTGGCGGACCTCATCGCCACCGGCCTGCTCAACAAGGACCAGGAGCGCGTGAAAATCGTCAAGAGCACCTACGCCGCCACGCCCCAGCGCGCCATGATCAGCCTCATCGCGGGGCCGGGCGGCAAGATAAGCTCTCCTGCCGACCTGCGAGGCAAGAAAATCGGCGTTTCCGAGAATAGCCTCATCGATTACATCACCGACGAGCTACTGGGGACGGCGGGGTTGTCGGCGAAGGACGTGCAGAAGGTGGGCGTACCCAGCATTGCCGTTCGGATGCAGATGCTCACCCAGGGCCAGCTCGACGCCGCCACCCTCCCGGACCCCTTTGCCACACTGGCTGTGCAGTCAGGCGGGTTCGTCGTCCTCTCCGACAGCGCCGAGCGCATCGGGGTATCGGTGCTGGAGTTCCGCAAAGAGGTGCTGGAGAAGCAGAAAGACGCGGTCAAGCGGCTGGTGCGCGCCCACGAGAAGGGAGTGAAAGCCGTCAATGCCAGCCCCGAGAAGTACCGCGCGCTGCTGGTGGAGAAGGCGCGCCTCCCTGACGTGGTGAAGGAGAGCTTCCCCGTACCTGCCTTTCCCGAGAACGCCATCCCATCGAAGGCCGACGTGAAGCGCGCCGTGGACTGGATGATGAAAGTGCGCATGCTGCCCAGGGCTCTCTCATACGAGCAGATGGTGGACACGAGTTACTTGCAGTGACCAGACCGATTTCCCCTGGAGGCCGCTCCCCGTGATTGAGGTGCGCTCCCTCTCGTTCAGCTACTCCAACGGCGACGCGCTGTTCAAGAGCTTCGACTGGCGGGTAGAGGCGGGAGAGGCGTGGGCGGTCATCGGTCCGTCGGGGTGCGGGAAGACCACGCTCCTTTACTTGCTGGCGGGCCTCCGCCAGCCCTCACTGGGCCAAGTGCTGGTGCGTGGCCAGCCGCTGCTAAGGCCACGATTAGAAACGGGCCTTATCCTTCAGGATTACGGGCTGCTGCCCTGGGCCACTGCCTTCGAGAACGTGGCGCTGGGGATGCGGGTCCGCGGCGCGCCCTCACGGGAGGCACGCGAGCGAGCAACCGGGTGGATGGAGCGTCTGGGCATCTCGCAAGTGGCGGGGCACTACCCGGCCCAGATGTCCGGCGGGCAGAGACAGCGGGCCGCCATCGCCCGCACTTTGACCCTGGAGCCTGACCTGCTGCTCATGGACGAGCCGTTCTCGTCCCTGGACGCACTCACCCGCGAGGAGATGCAGGACCTGCTGCTGGCCCTGGGTCTGGGGGAGCACTTCACCACTGTGCTCGTCACTCACAGCATCGAGGAGGCAGTGCTGCTAGGCAGGCGTATCCTTGTACTCACACACCCGCCCATCGTGCAGGCGCAGGTCGTCGAAAACCCGGGCTCCGGCGAGCCCGACTACCGCGACGACCCCACCTTCCTCCACATGTGCCGCAGGGTGCGCGGGCTCGTGCAGGGGGCGACCGGCCGTGCGATGCGCTAGGGGCTGGGGACTGGCCGCTACGCTGGCGGCGCTTTTCGTAGCCTGGCAGGCCGCAGCATGGGCCGCCGGCTCGGAGGTGCTGCCGGGACCGGCCAAGGTCACCGTCGCCTTCTTCCACGGCCTGGCGGTTGGAGGTCTCGCTCGCGACCTGGGGGTAAGCGCCTACCGGGTGATGGTAAGCATGGTGCTGTCGGTGGCGGCAGCGGCGCCGCTGGGACTGATGCTCGGGCTGAGCAGGCCCCTCTACAGCCTCACGGCACCCCTCGTATACCTCACCTTCCCCATCCCCAAGATTGTGCTCCTGCCTGTCCTGCTCATGTTCCTGGGCATCGGCGATAGCTCCAAGATTGTACTTATCTTCCTTATCCTATTCTTCCAGGTGCTGGTGGTGGTGCGCGACGCGGCGGCATCGGTCAGGCCGGAGCTGGCTCTATCGGTCCGCTCCCTTGGGGCGAACACCTGGCAGATGCTGCGGTACGTGTTCCTGCCAGCGTCGCTGCCGGCGCTGCTGACAGCGCTACGAATAAGCGTCGGCACGGCGATAGCCGTCCTCTTCTTCGTCGAGTCCTTCGGCACGACGTCCGGCCTGGGCTACTATATACTGGTCAAGGGCTGGGGCCGCCTGGCCTACGTGGACATGTACGCCGGAGTGCTGGCCATGGCTCTGCTAGGCCTGGCCCTCTACTTCAGCCTCGAGCTGCTGGAGCGGCGCACGTGTGCGTGGCTCCAGGCGGGGAGGTAACATGGTCCAGCTTCAGGGCGAGGCGCGCCGGGAGTACGTCGCCCGCATGTTCACCCGCATCGCCGGTCGGTACGACCTGATGAACAGCGTGATGACGCTGGGCATGCACCATCGCTGGCGGCGCGAGGTGGCTGAGCTGGCCTCGCGCGGACTGGAAGAGCCTGCCCTGAGCCGAAGCCCTGAGCGAAGCGAAGGGTCACCGAAGGGGCTGGCCTTGGACGTAGCCGCCGGCACCGGCGACCTGACCCTGGCCCTCTCAACGCACGAGAACATCACCCGGGCCGTTGGCCTCGACCTGCTGCCCGTCATGCTCCATCTGGCCGGGGAAAAGGCGTTCAAGCGCAACGCCGGCCGGGTACACTTCGTAGCGGGCGACGCCCTCCGCCTTCCTTTCCGGGACAATACGTTCGCCTGCGCGACCTGCGCTTTCGGGCTGCGTAACATGCCCGGCGTGCGCGACGCGCTGGCGGAGATGGCGCGGGTCCTGCGGCCGGGCGGTGCGCTGGTCACGCTGGAGATCGTGCCCCTGGACCCCGGGCGCTGGACGACGCCCTTCCTGCGCTTCTACTTCCGTCAGGTCATACCGAGGCTGGGAGGCTTGATCACCGGCGATCGCGAGGCTTACACCTACCTGCGCGAGTCCGCAGACCGGTTCCCCACGCCGTACCACCTGGTCGAGATAATGGAGGATGTGGGGTTGGATAGCGTGACGTACAGGTACGTCGGCCTGCGCATGATGGCGATACACAGGGGCGTGAAGCTGGTCTAGCGCGCCTGCATCCCCGCCAATCGCGTTACCTCAGAGTACCGCGGCCAAGCGGGATGGACCCGCGTGAACCGCCGGCTGCGACGCGGAGCAGACGAATCACGCCCAGCTCCTGTTATGTTAGAATCTCCGTGTAAAGGCAGGGGATCGATGCCAGTCTATGCTTCTCCTCCCCGGGCGAGTCTGCAAAGAAGGATAGTCCTCCTCGTGGTAGGTGGCATGGTGGTGGTGCTGGTGGGGTTCGGCATCTCCTCCTTTCTGGCCGTCCGCGAGAGCATAGGCCGCACCCTCCAGGAGCGCCTCGCCGTGGCGCGCACCACCGCGGGCCACCTGGAATATGTGCTGCAGCAGAACCTCAAACGCCTTGAGGACATCGCCTTCGTCCCCGGTATAGACCTCGAAGACCGTGACCTGGAGCCTGAGAAGAGGGCTGTCCATGACGCCTACCTCTACTCCATCTTCAACGACGGAGTGCTGCTCCTGAGCAAGGAAGGCGCCGTGCTCTGGGCGGAACCAAATAGCTTGCAGACCACCACCCCCGGTCTTGATGGCCTCCCTCATGTGCGCCGGGCCCTGGAAACCGGCAGGGCCGGTTTCTCCAGCGTCTTTGTCGAATCCTCCGGCAAGGCCGTGGTATCGGCCATGGCCCCGTTGCGTAACCGGGCGGGAGAGATCGTTGGCATAGCCGTGGGGAACATAGACCTCAGCAGCGCCAGCCTGCTGAAGACGCTCCCCGTACTCAGCCTCGGGCAGACGGGATACATAGAGGTGGTGGACGGCAACGGAGTGGTGATAGCCAGCAGCAATCTCCAGCGAGTGTTACAGGAGAGCGACCACGGCAATATCCTGGCTGACCTCATCAAGCGACGCAAGGAGACCAGCGGGACGTGCCACAGCTGCCATGCCGCAGCTGAACAGGAGCAAAGGGAGACGGAGGTGCTGGCATTCGCTCCCCTCCCTACCTTCCCCTGGGGAATCAGCATCAGGCAATCGGAGAGAGAGGCGCTGGGGCCAGCGCGCAACCTCGAACGGAGTTTCGTCATCATGGGTCTGGTCCTGCTGGGCATCTCACTGGGTATGGCCTGGGGGACCGCCAGGAGCGTGGTGAGACCGATAGGGGTGCTGATCGACGCCGCTCGCCGGATATCCTCAGGCAATCTCACCGAGCCCATACCTAACCAGGGAAAAGACGAGCTTGGCCTGCTCTCCCAGTCTCTGGATGAAATGAGGGAGAAACTCAGGCTGTCGCACGAGGAGTTGGACAGGCTGAACCGGGAGCTGGAGAAGCGAGCGGCAGACAGGACAAAAGAGCTGGCAGCCCTGGTGCAGACCTCCCAGGCACTAGCGCTACTCACCCTCGACCTGGACACCCTGCTGAGAAGCATCATCGAGACCGCCATGAAAACCCTGGAGGGGGCCGACGCCGGCGCCCTCCTCCTCTATGACACCGACACGGGCAAGCTGGTGGCCCGGTCGTCCCTGGGCTACGACCTCGAAGCGCTTTCCCGGGTGAGGCTCAACCCCGGGGAAGCCATAGTGGGCAAGGTCTTCGCCACCGGGGAGGCCATGATGTACTCCACGCCGGAGGAGGTCTCGCGGGGCATCTCCGATGCCGCCCCCGGGAACATGACCTGGCTCTTCAGGGCCCGCTCCGGCGCTCAGCCTCAAAGCGCCATCTGCGTCCCGCTGAGGTCCAAGGAGAAGACCCTCGGCAGCCTCATCCTGGTCAGCCTGAGCCGTTCCAACGCCTTCTCGCCGCTCGACCTTCGCCTCCTGTCCGCCTTCGCGGCCCAGGCCGCGCTGGCCATTGAGAACGCCACCCTCTACGAGGAGCTTCAGCGCAAGGAAGCCCTCCGGGGGGAGCTGCTGCGGAAGGTAATCACGGCACAGGAGGACGAGCGCAAGCGCATCGCCCGGGACCTGCATGACGACACGAGCCAGTATCTGGCGGCCTT
>JAUYGE010000150.1 GCA_030690705.1 Dehalococcoidia bacterium
CCAGGATGGCGGTCATCAAGATACCCTTGTCCGTGCGCAGGAGGGCTACCTGTCCGCGAAGAGAACGGATACCCTCTTCCGAACCACCGCTGGGCTCTCCATCTACGTCATAGGTCCGACTCGAGCCGATAGGCTCCTTCAGTAGCTGAGCTACATTTAGGCGCATCTCATTCTCGCTACTGTCCAATCTAAGGCAGGAATATTATAGGAGTGGTGATAGGACCTGTCAAGCTCTTGCACTTGTTGGCCGCATGTCACGAACCGTTAGCGCAATCCTTCCGTCCGTCCGCAGCACGGTGAGAATGGATTCGGGTAAGAAGGCGGTTGAGTTGTGGGAAATGGCACGGTCTCTGCTCATTAGGATATAATATCGCCGATGAAAGCACATTTATTCAGACAGGGACCATGCATAGGCTGAAAGCAGTCAGGAGAGCTTGCCTGTGACGCTGAAGATCAATCATGTCTCTGGTGCGAAAGAGGCGGAGTCCGTGAGGTCCCTCGTTCAGGAAGAGGTGGAGGGCCAGCGTGCGGAGCTAATAGACTTGAGTCTCAAGATCCACCGTAATCCTGAGTTGGGTTTCCAAGAAGTGAGAGCATCCCGATGGTTAACGGGGTACCTGAGGAAGAAGGGTTTCCGTATCGAGATGGGTGTCTCAGGGTTGGCTACTGCTTTCAGGGCGACTTACGGTTCTGGGAAACCGCAGATCGCCTTGATGGCGGAGTACGATGCTTTGCCTGAGATTGGGCATGGCTGTGGTCATAATCTGATTGCCGCATCGGCGGTGGGCGCCGCAACGGCGGCCAAGCTGGCCGTGGAACGCTATGGTGGCACAATAACGGTCCTGGGTACCCCGGCCGAGGAGATCTACGGCGGGAAAGCCATAATGGCGGAGCAGGGTATCTTCGCCGATCTGGATATGGCAATGATGGTTCATCCGGGAAACAGGAATGCGGTCATCATCAAAGCTCTGGCTTGCGTTTCCCTCGAGGTTGAATTCTGGGGCAGGGCAGCGCACGCCGCTGCCCAACCGGAAGAGGGCATTAATGCTCTGGATGCTGTGCTACAATCCTTCAATGCGGTCAATGCCCTGCGACAGCACATTAAGTCCAGTGCGCGTGTTCACGGCATCGTCACCGATGGCGGTGAGGCGGCCAACATCGTGCCCGCTCATAGCGCAGCGAGTTTCCTGGTTCGCGCTGAGGATGAAGCCTATCTGGATGTGCTTAAAGAGCGGGTACTGAACTGCTTTCGGGCGGCTTCGCTGGCCACAGGAGCCCGTCTCGAACACCGATGGGGAAAGACATATTACGCCCCGATGCGTTCAAATCGGACTTTGGCCCGCCTGTTTGGCAGGAATATGGAGTTACTGGGGCACAAGATTGACTGGTCCCAGCGTGAAACGGGGTTCGGAAGCACGGACATGGGGAACGTGAGTCAACTCGTACCCAGTATTCATCCTTTCATTGCTGTTGCTCCTCCCGGAGTAGTGACGCATTCCGCTGAATTCGCTTCTTATGCCGCTTCCCAGTCTGGGTGGGCTGGGTTGGTGCTGGCTGCCAAGGCGCTTTCTCTTACAGTGTGTGACTTGCTTGCCAGCCCGCGCTTGCGCCAGAGGGTCTGGCGGGAATTCCGCACCGGTTCTGCCGAGGGGCGACAGTCACTGGGGCAAACGCGGCAGTAGGTGAGTAGCTTCGTTTTTTCCTGAGGGCACTTGACTGGTCGAGGATAATATTCCAAGATATGGAGAGTGTGAGCTCAAATTCGGGGACTTGAGTGGATTAAAGGGATGAAGATCATTGTTGATGCGATGGGTGGCGATTTCGCTCCCCATGAGGTAGTCAAGGGAGCAATAGAGGCTGCTCGGTCATACAAGGTGGATATCGTTCTTGTGGGGAAGGAAGAGGCAATAAGGCCTTTCTTGCCAGGTGTCTCCCGTGAACATCGACTCTCCGTCGTCAATGCCACTCAGGTGGTAGACTTGCGTGAGCATCCCACTGAGATACTCCACCTGAAACCGGATTCTTCTATTGTCGTGGGCATGCACCTCTTACGTACGGGCTATGGAGAGGCGTTTGTCTCAGCGGGCAGCACCGGCGCCGTGGTGGCGGCAGCTACGCTTCTCCTGGGTAAGACCAAGGGGGTCGACCGTCCCGCGCTGGGGACCTTGTACCCGACGGTTCATGGCTCTTCCTTGCTCCTTGACATAGGTGCCAACGCGGATTGCCGCCCCGATTTCTTGCTGCAGTTCGCCCAGTTGGGCAGTTATTACACCGAACGAGTTCTCGGCGTGAAGTCGCCGCGGGTTGGCCTACTCAGTAACGGCGAGGAGGAGGTCAAGGGAAACCGCCTCATACGAGAAACGCATCAGATGCTCAGAAGGAGCAAGCTCAATTTCGTTGGCAATGTCGAGGGCAAGGACATTCCCCGGGGCGTAGCCGATGTGGTGGTCACCGATGGTTTCACGGGGAATGTGGTGCTTAAGGTGAGCGAGGGGTTTGGTGAGACTCTGATCGAGATATTGAAGCAAAACCTGAACAATGGGACGCGCTCCAAGATTGCGGCTCTCTTGCTTCGCCCGGCGCTGAGAGCCTTTTCCAGGAAGGTGGACTATCAGGAGCGTGGTGGTGCTTTGCTTTTGGGTGTGCGGGGCAATGTCGTGGTATCCCATGGTCGGAGCCAGGCGAAAGCTATCAAGAGCGCCATACGTCTGGCGATACAAGGTGCAAAGGCCGGGCCGATAACTGAAATATCCGGAGGTGACAACAATGGGCAAGCCGAATGACGTCAACGAGGCCAGTTTTGAAGCCGAGGTGATAAAGGCAGCCAACCCGACGCTGGTTGATTTCTGGGCGACCTGGTGCGGCCCTTGCCGCATGATTGCACCGGTGGTGGAAGCGCTGGCGGAAGAATATGCCGGCAAGATGAATTTCGCCAAGGTGAATGTTGATGCTGAGCCAAAGCTGGCCAACAAGTATGGCATTCGCAGTATCCCGACACTCCTGATCTTTAAGGGAGGTAAGCCGGTAAAGCAACTTGTCGGGAATCAGCCGAAAGAGGAGCTCAAGAAAGCCCTCGATGCGGCACTTCAACCTTGATTCTCTAGAAGATAGGTGGTCTGTGTGACTGGCGGGCCTTTGCAGATGGTGGTCTTCCATGATCGTACTCAGGAGGCGTGTGATGTCGCCTGCGGCATGGACTGGTCCATGGCGGAGAATAGACGGTTGGCCGCTGAGCGTCTGGAGGAGAGATTTGGGTCGATGGTAAAGATCAACTATGTGGAACTCTCGGATCCCAAAGCGTCAACTGAGCATCGTGAGATACTGAACAAAGTAAGAAGGGAGAAGCTGTCTACTCCTCTGCTGGTCGTCAATGGGAAAGTCAGGATAAGCGGATACTTCGATATCCGCATGATGGTAGATATGGCCGAGGCCGGGATGGAGATGGGCGACTGATTCTGAAAGCATGAGCAGCATTAGCGAGCATGAGGTAATCATCGTCGGGGGTGGTCCTGCTGGGCTTACTGCCGGGCTCTACGCTTCCCGTGCCGGGTTGAAAGCGGTTGCTCTGGAGAAAGGGTTGATGGGGGGGCAGATAATCAATGCCCCGCTCGTAGAGAACTATCCCGGCTTCCCGCACGGTATAGCTGGAAGCGATCTGGGAGACCTGATGTACCGGCAAGCCGAGAAGCACGGGTTGCGCTTCATTACCGGTGACGTCGTGGGCGTGGAGGTTGCCGACGGGTACAAAGTGGTCAGGACGTCAGATAGGGAGCTCAGAAGCAGGGTGGTGATCGCGGCCACCGGCTCGGAGCGCCAGAAGCTGGGTGTGCCCGGTGAGCAGCTTCTCTTAGGGAGAGGTGTTTCCTATTGCGCTACCTGCGATGGCCCCCTGTTTCGAGGAGAGACGGTAGCTGTGGTTGGAGGGGGCGATGTGGCCAT
>JAUYGE010000152.1 GCA_030690705.1 Dehalococcoidia bacterium
GTAGAACTGGCCGTGGTAGCCTTACTCGCCCGCGGACACATCCTGGTGGAGGACGCTCCCGGTGTAGGAAAGACTATTTTCGCCAGGAGCATCGCGAAGTCCATTGGTTGCACCTTCCGTCGCATCCAGTTTACTCCTGACCTCCTTCCCGGAGATATCACCGGGGTTTCCATCTATAACCAGAAGACCAACGACTTTGAATTTCACCCGGGGCCGGTGGTAGCGCAGTTGGTCCTGGCCGATGAGATCAATCGTGCAACGCCGAAGGTCCAATCCGCTCTCCTGGAATGTATGGAGGAAGGCCAGATAACCGTGGATGGCACGGCGCACAGGATGCCCGTCCCTTTCGTAGTCATGGCAACCCAGAATCCTATTGAATACGAGGGCACCTTCCCATTGCCGGAGACTCAACTGGACAGGTTCCTCTTGCGTCTCAGGCTAGGCTACCCGACGCCAGAGGAGGAAGTATTGATCATGGAGAGGCAGCAGTACTTCCACCCCATCGAGAAGCTGGAACAGGTGGTTGATGCCCATGAGCTCTTGCTGCTTCAGGAAGCGAGCCGGAAGGTCTACATAGACGAGCACATCAAGCAATACATCGTAGCCCTGGTCAACGGCACTCGTAACCACGCAGCCTTCCGTCTGGGCGCCTCGCCCCGAGGCTCCCTGGCCTTGTTCAGAACGGGACAGGCACTGGCCTTGGTGCAAGGACGGGATTTTGTCCTCCCCGACGACATCAAGACACTGGCGATACCTGTATTGTCCCACAGGGTAATAGTGAGTTCTCTCAATGGACGGGAAGCAAGCGGTGATTCCGCAATAGCGGCACTGGTCGAAACCATTCCGATTCCAGGGGCCCTCCCTTTCAGCAAATCGTAGTGGAAGGACCTCAGCCCGCCGGCAATCAATACTAGAATGACAATGAGGGGAGCGCGGTCTTCGCGTACTGTGCCACAGCGGTGAGCAGAAAGAGCGCCCTTCTCGTGCTCTTGACCATATTGGTGGTCGCCTTGCTGGGTGGTTTTGTGCTTACCTTCGTACTATTCTATGCCGTGCTCTTTTTGCTGGCCTCAAGCTATCTGTGGGTGTATCTGAATGCACGCCAGTTGGATATCCGGGTGGAGGGACTGGCAGAGAAATACGAAGCCGGTCAATTCCTCGAGGAACGAGTCACGGTACATAACCGCGGGAGGCTGCCCAGGCTCTCCGTCATGGTGAGCGAGAAGTCCGACCTGCCCGGACACAATAACAGCCGGGCGGTAACCGTTCCCGGACGGGGATCTCGTAGTTGGCAGAATGTAACTCCCTGCCACCTGCGCGGCTATTTCACCCTGGGGCCCTTTGAGGTCACTAGCGAGGACCCGTTCGGAATCTTTCGGCAAACCCGCACCTGCGGAACGCCGGAACATATCCTGGTCTATCCGGCGTCTGTTGAACTGCCTGGCTTTCAGCTTTTCCCCTTCCATGAGCAGGGGCCAAAGCTGAGTTCCCAGGCAACTCATCGCATCACCCCCAATGCCGCCTGGGTGCGCGACTACAGCCCGGGAGACAGCCTCAGCCGTATCCACTGGCGCAGCACTGCCAGGGTGGGGAAACTGATGGTAAAGGAATTCGACCCTGACCTTTCCGACGAGGTGTGGATAGCTCTTGACCTGAACCGCGGAACACCAACCGGCGCCGGCAAGGAGAGCGCCCTCGAGTACGGGATTACCATCGCTGCTTCGCTGGCCAGAAAATATCTGGAGGCGGGCACCCGTCTGGGCCTCCTCGCTTATGGAGACAAGCCCTACCGGATTCCGGCGGACAATGGAGCTAACCATGTCTGGCGAATCATGGAAAGTCTGGCGTTGATGAAAGCGGAAGGGAGCCAGACTTTGGCCCAGGTGCTTCATCGCGAAAGGGAGCTCTTCGGCTCACACACACATCTTGTCATCATCACCTATCAGACAGACCCCGATCTAAAAGCGACTCTGCACCGCTCTACCCGGGGCGGGAAAGCCACTCTTATTCTTATCGACAGGACCAGCTTTGAAGACGGACCCCATCCACCATCATCACCGGAAGCACAGTTGTCGGGCAACACCGAAAGCATCTACGTAGTAC
>JAUYGE010000159.1 GCA_030690705.1 Dehalococcoidia bacterium
CCAGGACAGAGGCAATGACCGATACCACGAACGGGATCCGGAAGACTGAGACCGAACGGATACGGTGCAACAACCACCACCGCAAAGGCCGAGCCGGAGGCTGAGCAAATTAGCTCCTGTCCTCCAGGTCGCACCGCAGGCAGCGGCTGGTCTCCTCCACCGCCTCCTCCCGGTCGTAGCCCAGCTCGACGCGCTCGAAGCCGCCAAACCGCTTGTCCACCGCGAGGCAAGGCATAGGCACCCTGGGCTTCTCGCCTTCGACTATCGGAGGCAACTCGGACAGGTCATCCGGAGGCGCCAGGACTTCGCTGATGTCTCCGTTTCCGCCGAGGTACTTGTCAATAGACTGGGCTGCCTGCCTGGCCGCTGCAATGGCCTCGATGACCGAGGCCGGACCGCTGACGCAGTCGCCCCCGGCGAACACTCCCGCCCTGCTGGTCGCCAGGGTATCGGCATCCACTTGGAGCACTCCGTCTTTCATATCAAGCCCCAGCTTGGATGGGAACGACGCCCGCTGGCCAACGGCGGCGATGACCGTGTCATATGGCTCCAGAAACTCGCTGCCCTTCACCGGCTCGGGACGCCGCCGCCCGCTGGCGTCTATCTTGCCGAGCTGCATCTTCAGACACTCGAGCCCGAGATGGCTGTTCTGACGGGCTATCTTCGATGGCGCCGTGAGGTACACCAGCTTCACACCCTCCAGGTGGGCCTCCTCAACCTCCTCCGGGTTGGCCGGCATCTCCTGCCGCGTTCGACGGTAAATCAGAGATACCTCCTTGGCCCCAACACGGAGAGCGGTGCGCGCCGCATCAATGGCAGCATTGCCACCTCCGATCACCGCCACCCTCTTGCCAACCTTGACTTCCTTCCCCAGGCTCACTTCCCGCAAGAAATCAACGCATTCCACCACCCCGGGCGTCTCCTCACCGTTGACGCCCAGCTTGATGCCCGAATGGGCGCCCACCGCCAGGAAGACGGCCTGATATCCCTTCTGGAAAAGCTCATCCACCGACTCCACGCGCGTGTTGGTCTTTATCTCGACCCCCGCCTCGGTGATAATCTTGACCTCTTTATCCAGTACCGACCGGGGCAGGCGGTACTCGGGGATGCCGACGCGCATCATGCCCCCCACAACCGACAGGCTTTCAAACACCGTCACCGTGTGGCCCTGCTTGGCCAGATAATAGGCTGCGGTCAGCCCGGCCGGCCCGGACCCCACCACCGCGACCTTCTTGCCCGTTGGACTCGACTTCTTGGACATAGCCCGCCATAGTCCAGTGTCGTTCTCCGAAGCGAAACGCTTCAGCACCCTGATGGCTATGTGCTCATCCACCTGACCACGCCGGCATTTGCTCTGGCAGGGAGCGAAACAAACATGGCCGAGGACAAACGGGAAGGGCGCCTTCTCCCTGGTCACCGATGCCGCCTCGGCAAGCTTCCCCGAGCGGATAAGCCGTATGTAGCGGGCGGCATCCATTCCCGCCGGACAGGTATGCGTACACGGCGCCCCAACCATGCCCCGGCAAGCCACCGCCTCGCAGTGCTTCCGCTTGATATGCTCTTCGTACTCCTGCCGGAAATAGCGCATCGTCGTGATGATGGGATTAGGACATGTCTGCCCCAGTCCGCAAAGCGAGGCATTCTTCGTTGTTTCCGTCAGCTTTGTGAGCAGGTCCAGGTCAGACATCTCCCCCTTGCCCTGACTGATGCGCTCCAGGATAGCCAGCATGTGCTGCGTGCCAACCCGGCAGGGAGTGCACTTACCACAGGACTCCGCTCTGGTGAACGACAGGAAGAAACGGGCGAGGTCAACCATGCAGGTGTCTTCATCAGCCACCACCATGCCTCCCGACCCCATGATGGAGCCGGCTTGCGCCAGGGACTCGTAGTCCACCGGTGAGTCCAGGAAGGCCGCTGTCAGACAACCTCCCGAAGGTCCACCCGTCTGCACCGCTTTGAAACGCTTGTTGTTCGGGATACCGCCGCCGATTTCGAAGATGATCTCCCTCAACGGGGTGCCCATGGGCACTTCCACCAGGCCGCTGTTGGCCACCTTGCCCGTCAGGGCAAAGACCGCCGTCCCTTTGCTCTTCTCCGTTCCCAGGCTGGCAAAGACCTCCGCCCCTTTCAACATGATAAAAGTCACGCTCGCCAGCGTCTTCACATTGTTGATATTGCTCGGCTTGTCCCACAGCCCGGCGTTGGCCGGGAAGGGCGGACGCGGGCGGGGCATCCCTCTGCGGCCCATGATGGAGGCCATGAGAGCCGTCTCCTCCCCGCAGACGAAGGCGCCGGCGCCCTCCATCACATGAATCTTGAAATCAAAACCGCTGTTGATGATGTTCTTCCCCAGGAAACCTCTCGCCTCGGCATCTTTAATGGCTTTGCGCACCCGAACCACCGCCAGGGGATACTCGGCGCGGACATAGATGTAGCCCTCGCTGGCCCCTATGGCGTAGCCGGCAATTATCATGCCCTCGACCAGAGAGTGCGGGTCGGCCTCGAGAATAGAGCGGTCCATGAAGGCCCCGGGGTCGCCCTCATCGGCATTACATATCATGTACTTCGGAGTGCCCTTGGAGTTGCGGCAGAATTCCCATTTCTGGCCGGTAGGAAAACCGGCGCCGCCACGACCCCGAAGTCCGGACTTCTTGATCTCCTCAATCACCTGGGGCGGTTTCAACTGCAGAAGGGCTTTCTTCAAACCTTCATACCCGCCCACAGCAAGGTAATGGTCGATATTCTCCGGGTTGATAGAGCCGCAGTTCCTCAAGACGAGCCGGTGCTGTTTCTTGTAGAAAACCACCTCTTTCGAGTGGGCCATCGGCTGGCCGGTCACCGGGTCGCGGTAGAGCAGGCGGTCCACCAGGCCACCACCCGGGAGAAGAGACCGCACAACATCGGCCGCATCCTCTGGCTTCACCTCGGTATAGAAGACATCGTCGGGCGTTATGTCCACTATCGGGCCGCGCTGGCAGAAGCCATGACAGCCGCTGAAGTCCACCTCCACATCCTTCACGCCCTGCTTCGCCACCTCCTGTTTCAGGTTTGCCAGAAGGTAGTCCGACTTGCCCGAGACACAGCCTGTGCCACAGCAGACGAAGATCTTCCGACGGCCCGTACTTACTTCAATCATTTCTTCTCTTCTTTTTCGCCGCCGAAAATAGCCGAGACCTTCTGCGGCGTCAACCGCCCGTGGGTGTCCTTGTTAATCATCATCGTCGGCGCCAGGGCGCAGGCGCCGATACAGGCCACCGTCTCCAGCGTGTATTTCATGTCAGCCGTGCTCTCGCCCTCTTCCAGGCCGAGAGTCTGCTTCACCGCCCTCAACACCCGCGGCCCGCCCTTGACATGGCAGGCCGTACCCCGGCACACCATCACCCGGTTCTTTCCCGTAGGCTTGGTCCGGAACTGGGCATAGAAGGTGAGTAC
>JAUYGE010000163.1 GCA_030690705.1 Dehalococcoidia bacterium
GCAGGAAATCGGGGTGCTGGCCTCCATCGGACGGGCCAGGCTCAAGGTTATCCGGCGGCCGGTGGTGGCTATACTGGCGACCGGTGACGAGCTGGTGGACATCGACAAGCCTTTGCCCTTCGGGAAGATACACAACAGCAATACCTATACCCTGGCCACCCAGGTCCAGCGCTACGGTGGGATACCGCGGGTTATGGGCATTGCGCCGGACGATATGAAGGAGCTTTCCCGCCGCATACAGGAGGGGTTGGACTCGGACATGCTCATTACCTCCGGGGGGGTGTCTCAGGGCTACTATGACGTGGTCAAAGAGGTGCTCGCCAGGGAAGGGGAGGTGGCCTTCTGGACGGTGCGTATGAAGCCAGGCAAGCCACTGGCCTTCGGCGTGTTTCGGGGAGGAAAGGCGGCCGGGCGCAAGGGTGGCGTGCCTCACCTGGGGGTGCCCGGCAATCCCGTGAGCTCCATGATAGTCTTTGAGCTCTTCGCCCGTCCCGCCATTTTGAAGATGATGGGCAAGCAGAACTTCGCCAAGCCGACCATTCGAGCGGTGATGGAGGACGGCATCAAGAACGAGGATGGACGGCGCATCTTCGCTCGAGTCATTGCGGCCAGAAGAGATGGCCGGTACTTCGCACGTACTACAGGAGGTCAGGGTTCGGGTATCCTGACCTCTATGGTTAAGGCCAACGGTCTCGCCATCGTGCCTGAGGAGATGGTCGAGGTGAAGCCTGGGGACTCTCTCAATGTGATGATGCTGGATTGGGTGGAGGAATAGCGTGCCGTTTGTGGTCTCCTTCGTGGGCAAGTCCGAGTCGGGGAAGACAACTCTTCTGGAGGAGCTGGTGGCTGAATTGAAACGGCGCGGCTACCGGATAGCCACCATCAAGCACAGTCATGAGGACGTAGAGACGGACACACCCGGCAAGGATAGCTGGAGGATGGCTCGTGCGGGCAGCGACATGGTGGCACTCAGTTCGCCGCATCGCCTGGCCTATAGCAGGAAGGTAGAGGAGGACATCCCTCTGGAGCAGCTTGTCACCTTGCTGGGAGATGCAGACATCGTCCTGGCTGAGGGTTTCAAGGGGGGCCGCGCGCCGAAGATCGAGGTGCACCGGAAGGAGCAGGGAGAGGGGTTGCTATTCCCTCCGAACCGCCTTTTCGCCGTGGTGAGCGATGAGCCGATGAAAGTGGCAATACCCGAGTACCGGCCGGGGGATATCGCCGGTATTGCCGACCTGATTGAGCAGGCCTTTCTCTCCCGGGATACTGAAGATGAAGTGATGGTCACGGTCAACGATGTGCCGGCCTATCTGAAACCCTATGTCGAGGAGGTCTATTCGAGAGTTCTTATGGCAATAACCTCTACCCTCAAGGGTGTGGGGGACATGAGGAAGGTGGAGGTCATCTTTCGCCGTCGGGTCAAGGAGAAAAGGGAGGTCAGGCGTTGATTCTGGACGCTGCCGATTTCGTCTTCAAACCGGCCCCGGCTATTGCACGGGCGCGGCGGATTCTCATCAAGCCGTGCGCGGCCTATCCTCTCCCGCATCCGGTGACCACCAGCCGCCAGACCCTGGAGGCGGTGATCAAGGGCATACGCCGGGTCAGTGATGCAGACATCATATTGCTTGAGGGAACGCCCACCGGCGCTTCGATGCAGCCTATCTACCGCGCCCTGGGTTACGATTTCCCGCGGGTGCTTATGCTCGATGTGAAGGACTGTATCTGGGTGGAAGTGGAGAATCCTCTCCTCCATCCCCTGGCGATGCCAACTTTCTGGGTGCCCAATGTCGTCCTCTCCAGCGATTACTTAATAAGCATTGCTCCCTTCAAGGTGATGAAGCCTATCCCTCATTTCTCTATAATGAATCTGGTGGGACTGCTGCCGGTGAGCAAGTACCGTGGCTCCGCGGCTGGTGGCTGGGAGAGCCTCGACCAGTTCGGCATGGAGAAGGTGCTGGCGGACCTCTATTTCACCCTGCCGTTCGACCTGGGTATTATTGATGCCCGCTACAAGTTCAGCGGCGGCGACGGCCCTACTGATGGGGAATCAGAGCCCTACGGGCGCATCTTCATGGGCGAGCCCTACGAGGTGGACCGGGAGGCATCACGGGCGGCCAGGCTGCAGCCGGAGTATCTGGACATGATTGATGCGGGCAGAGCGGAGCTGGAGACTTAGAGGTGCCGGTTAGTAGCGGACTTTGAACTGCGGAAACCGTCCCTCGAACGCCGACCATTTCGCGTTCACCCTCTCCACCCTTGCTCCCGTCGGCCCCTTCCTGAGAAGTTGCAGGAGTTCTTGCAGCTTGCCCCTCTCGCCTTCCGCGAAGACCTCCATGCTCCTGCCGTCGGGCAGGTTGGCCACATAGCCGGTCAGATTGAGCCGGCTGGCGTGATTGTTCACAAAAGAGCGGAAGAAGACCCCCTGCACCTGGCCTTCAACCTGCGCCTCCAGCAATGCCATATCAGCCATAGCGTTTTATCGGCAGTCCTTTCACAAGGTCCAACAACTCCTACTCCTCTGTGAGCTCCTCTTCCTTTTCCTTGCGGTGTTTTCTCACCACCTCGACGACCATCGGCGTAGTGATGACCGGTGCCTGGGTGGTTACCGCCTTCCTGGTTTCCTTCTTCGGTTTCTTGGTTTCGTGTTTCCTGAAATCTTTTCTTCCCATGTCTTCTCACCTCTCATCTGGCGTTTTATCGAGGTTCTCCTGCGGAGAGAGCCTCTCGCTCGAGTCTTTCCAGAGCAAGGCGGGCTGCTTCCCTTTCGGCGGCCTTCTTACTTCTTCCCTGACCGCGGCCCAGCAGGTTGTCGCCCGCCAGCACCTCCACGGTGAAGACCCAGCCGTTGTCGGGCCCCGAGACTCCGAGCAGGCGGTAGGTCGGGGGCGACTGCAGGCTGGCCTGCACTTTTTCCTGAAGCTGGGACTTATAATCGTTGCTGATTCCCAGCGCCACCACCCACCACCTGTCTTCCAGTGCCCGGAGGATGAACTCTCTGCTGCAGTCCAGTCCCTGGTCCAGGAAGATGGCCCCGATGATGGCTTCGAGCGCCCGGGCGAGGTTGGAGGGTCTGCTTCTGCCGCCGCTGCTCTCCTCGCCCTGCCCAAGGAGCAGAAACGGTCCGAGCACCAGATTGGCCGAGGCCTCAGCCAGGCTCTCCATCTGGACCAGAGCGGCTCTCATCTTGCTCAGCTTCCCCTCGTCCACCTCCGGGAACTCGCTGTAGAGCTGCTCCGCAATCACCAGGCCGAGCACGGCGTCGCCCAAGAACTCCAGGCGTTCATTGGACCGCGGGAGCGAGTCCGGGTTCTCGTTGTGGTAAGAAGAGTGAGCCAGAGCTTCCGCCAGCATAGTCCGGTCCTGGAAGATTACTCCCAGTTTCTGCTGCAGACCTTCAAGGTCTGCAGGAGCATTCCCTGCGTTGCCGTCAGACATGATTTCAGCATCATTATACAATAGCTACTTATGCGGTAGCTAACACGCATGAAATGGGCCTGATCTGAGAGTCCCGCGAAACGCTCCCCTTTCGCACAATTCTCTCCCACCTGGAGGGGGAGAGGGACGTGACGGGCAGTTTCGCGGAAGCCTCCTGATCTGCGTCTCTGGTTCCCCGCTCCTCCGGTGGTGTATAATCGTATCAGACTGGGGATTCGTCTAGCGGTAGGACAGCAGACTCTGAATCTGCATGCCCAGGTTCGAATCCTGGATCCCCAGCCAGACTTGAGCTCAGTTAGCGAGGTGGGGATGCTTGCAGACCCTTGGGTTGTGGGAATCGGAAGTGCCGTTATTGCAACTGTTATTGCCGGGCTAATTTTATATTACGTTTTCGGCATCGGGAAAACCAATCCCACACGACAGAGGTTGAATCGTCAAGAGCAACTGAAGCCAGTCTTAGATCATCCGGATGAAGGGAAGTCCGCAGCCAGTCTTATCCCTACCGGCGTGGCCAGGCCACAGTTGGTCTACCCCATCGGCGGAGCTAACACCGGCGGCGTGGACGCCCCCTTGAAACCGGTCCTGCAGTGGCAGATCGTCGAGGACGCTAACCGCTATGAGCTCCAGGTGGACACCTCCGCCTCCTTCTTCGCCCCCTTCGTCACCCTGACGGACACAGGGCGTCTCGACGCCACAGCCTACCAGATTGACAAGGAACTGGAGTACTCCACCACCTACTACTGGAGGGTGAGAGCCGCTACCTTCACCGCCCTGGGTGACTGGAGCACCGTGGGTGCCTTCACCACCATGAGGAAATATTCAAGTATCTAGACAGCCTTCCCCCTCTTCAAAGGGAGTCCGCTGCTAAGAACTACGAAGGAATAAAAGTCTCCTGGGAGGTTACACTCCTCAGTGCCGATACTGGTCTTGATGGGGAACCGCATTTGTGGATGTTAAGTCAAGGCAAGTATGCGATTCGTTGCTCAGTAGAAGACTTTGCCCTGCATCCTGAACTGCGAATTATGAAAAAGAGTGCCCCCTTTCGTACAGAGGGACAAATTGACGCTGTCACCGACTTGGGTGTGATAACCAATCGACCCCGATGATTTCGTTCCGCACTGCACTGCTCTCAGCCCTCGTGGCGTTGCTCGTGGCTTCGAGCCTCATCGGCTGCACCGGGACTTCCGCACCCGTGGACGAGCGGCCGGCGGAAGCCGAGAAGCCGCTAGAAAGTCCGTCCGGTCCACCACCCGTTGTTCAGCCTGAGGAGAGCCGTCCTTCCCCACCGCCTGCAGTGCCGGAACCCGTCCGGCTTTATACCTACGAAGTGGTGAACGCCTATCCCCATGATGACGGGGCTTATACACAGGGGTTGGTCTTTGAAAATGGCTTTCTTTATGAGGGGACTGGGCTGTACGGGAAGTCCTCGCTACGCAAAGTGGACCTGGAGACCGGCAACGTATTGTTGAGCCGCGACCTCACCGCCGACCGTTTCGGAGAGGGCATCACTGTCTACCTGGACAGGATAGTGCAGTTGACGTGGCAGTCGAAGGTGGCCCTTGCGTGGGACAAGAACAGCTTCGAACTGGTGCGGGAATTACCCTACCCGAGGGATGGCTGGGGCATCACGCACGACGGCAGTCGCCTGATTGCGAGCGATGGCACTTCGACTTTGTACTTCCTGGACACTGAGACCCTGGCCATCACCGGCCAGGTTGAGGTGCGCGACGGGGATACGCCGGTCTACCGGCTCAATGAGCTGGAGTTCATTGACGGGCGTGTCTTCGCCAACGTGTGGATCACGGAGAAAATAGCCATAATCGACCCGGGGAGCGGACGGGTTACCGGCTGGGTAGACCTGTCGAGGCTCCTGGCGTCGCGGCCATCCGGCAAGCCGGTCGACGTGATGAATGGCATCGCCTACGATGCGGTGAACAAGCGGCTATTCGTGACGGGGAAACTGTGGCCCTGGCTGTTCGAAATCAAGCTCGTTGAGCAGGGAAGCGGTCCGGGGTAGGCAATGGGGACATAGAGCAAACGTGGCGCTTGCCAGTAATAGTTGGTGGAGCTGAGGGGACTCGAACCCCTGACCTCCTCCTTGCAAAGGAGGCGTTCTCCCAACTGAACTACAGCCCCACGAAACTACCGGGCTAGAACCAGCCGTAGGGCATTGGCTTCCGGTACGCCCTCCAGGCGAAGAGAGCCGCGAAGACCAGGAATGCGAGCAACAATATAATATTGTATTCCGCCAGCATACGCAGCCCGAAGATCACCGTGGTCAGGACGAGAAACAGGCATGTCGCCGCCAGCTTCTTCCTCCGCATCCTGAGCGCCATCAGAACAGGCCGGTCTGATTCGGCCAGGCTCTCCCCGGGCTTAAGGGGAGACATCAGCTTCTCTATCTTCGGCTGAATGCCGAAATGGACATAGGAGAGCAAGAACACCAGAATGATGAACACGCCTATCTTCACCCACAAGACCCAACTGGTAAGAAACAGGTTGGCGGAGAAGCCGACTCCGAAAGCCAGAAGGAAGCCGGTGACCGCTATCACAGCCATATAGGCATAGCACCGCAGCGGCTGTCCCTTGATGATGTTCTCCAAGTACCTATCGGGGTTGTATCCCGGCGGCACGGTGAACCGCGCCCGCTCGTTCACTACGAGGAGCATATAGAAAGGCGCCGCCATCAAGAAGGTCGCAACAACATGGAACAACCGGAGCAAAGCCTGTATTTCCGGAGACATCATATACCCCCTTCCCTACTGTGATGCTGTCAATTATAATAAGGATATGCCCCAAACGCAACGGGATGAGATTGTTTATCAGCCCACGCTCCCCACCGAGATTGCGAGTCCCGACAGGTCGGGACTCGCAATGACGGCCCTTCCAATACTAATCTCAACAACGGACCTTTGAAGACGGCCATTCTCTACCTGGCAGCCATTACCGCTGCGGAACTGATTGTCTCCCTGGTCCATCCCCTCTGGGGCATTATCTTCCACGTTTTCATCCTGATGGGGCTCATATATCACTCCTCCATCTCCACCACAAGTCCGGCTCACCGACTGTACATGGCGCTGGCGTTGGCCCCGCTCATTCGCATCTTCAGCCTCTCCCTGCCCCTCGTCAATTTCCCCCAGATCTACTGGTACGCCATCGTTGCTGTCCCGGTCCTCGCCAGTGTCTTCATCGTTATGCGGAAGCTCAGCCTGCGCCCCGCCGAGATAGGCATCCGCGCCGGCAGCCTCCCGTACCAGCTCCTGATAGGGCTTTCCGGAATCCCCTTCGGAATCGCCGAGTACTATATCCTCAGGCCGCCCCAGCCACTCTCTCCTCCCACATGGACCGGCATAATGCTGGGCGCTCTCATTCTAATGATAGGCACCGGATTTGCCGAGGAGTTGACCTTCCGCGGAGTCCTGCAGAAGCTGGCCGGCGAGGCGCTCGGCAAGTGGGGCTGGATATATGTAGCGGTCCTGTTCGCGACTCTTCACATCGGCTACCTGCTCGTGACAGACCTGCTGTTCGTCCTTGCGGTCGGCCTTTTCTTCGGCTGGGCCGTCAAGAGGACCGGGTCACTTCTGGGCACGACCCTGGCCCACGGTCTGGCTAATATCTTTC
>JAUYGE010000212.1 GCA_030690705.1 Dehalococcoidia bacterium
TGGCGAGGGCTTTTGTGGCCGACCTGGCCGGTGGGGCGAGAAGAGGTACGGCGTTCGGAATCTACCATGGCGCCGTGGGGGTCAGCCTCCTGCCGGCCAGCCTCATGGCCGGATTTCTCTGGCAGGCGGTGAGCCCGGCAGCGCCGTTCCTTGTGGGGGCCGGGCTGTCTCTCGTGGCGGCGGTAGGGCTTCTGGTGCTGGTGCGTCGTTAGCCCAGTAGAATGTTGTCTATCAACCTGGGTCTTCCCAACTTCACCGCCAGCGACACGAGAGCGGGCCGGTCAATGACTGATAGTTCCTCGAGGGTTTCGGTGTCAGCGACACTGACGTAGTCCAGCTTGGCCAGCGGCTCCGCCTCGATATGGGCTGTCACAGCCCGGCGCAGCCGCCCGGCATCCTTCTCGCCTTTGGCCCACATCTCTCGCGCCATCTGCAGTGAGCGAAAGAGGACGGGAGCGGCCTTTCGTCCCGCCGGCGTGAGATAGACGTTGCGGCTGCTCATGGCGAGCCCGTCTGGCTCCCGGACGGTGGGCGCGACAACCACTTGCAGATTCATGTTGAGGTCGGCGGCCATGCGCTGAATTACGACGACCTGCTGCGCATCCTTCTGACCGAAGTAGGCTCGCGTGGGCTCGATGATGTTGAATAGCTTGTTCACCACGGTGGCGACGCCGCGGAAATGTCCCGGGCGGACAGCTCCTTCGAGACGGTTGGTAACTCTGGTGACCTCAACCCAACTAGAAAAGGCACGCGGGTAAATCTCCTCCGCTGACGGCATGAAGACGAAATCAGTCCCTTCCGTCTCCAGCATGGCCAGGTCACGGGCTTCGTCCCGCGGGTAGCTCTGATAGTCCTCTTTGGGTCCGAACTGGGTGGGATTGACGAATATGCTGACAGAGGTGTGCCGGTTTTCAGCCCTGGACTGTCTGACGAGGGTAAGGTGGCCTTCGTGCAAATAGCCCATGGTGGGGACGAAACCCAGGCTGCCAGTGAACTGCCGTCTTATCGCCTTCGCTTCAGCGATGGTCTTGATGACCTTCACCGTTTCACCTCGGAGGGAGGCGTTTCAGGAGGTCCGGGCCAGCTCCGTGGCAACGCCTTCGTCTAGGGAGTAGCTCTGCTTGGAGGTGGGGAAAGCTCCGGACTTTACTTCGCCCATGTACTCTCCGACTGCCTGTTTGATGGTCTCGGCGAGCCGGGCATACTGCTTGGCATGGCGGGGCACAAAGTCCGTGTAGATGCCGAGGAGGTCGCTGATTACCTGCACCTGACCGTCACAGCCGGCCCCGGCCCCTATGCCTATGGTCGGAATGGCTGACCGGGCGGTAATCAGACTTGAGAGCTGGGACGGCACCGACTCGAGAACGATGGCAAAGGCGCCGGCCTCCTCCAGGGCCTTGGCGTCCCTCAGAAGACGCTGGCCGGCCTCGAGGGTCTTTCCCTGGACCTTGAAGCCACCAAGCTGGTGTATCGACTGTGGCGTCAGACCGATATGGCCCATTACCGGAATGCCGCATTCCACAAGGCGTTTCACCTTCTCGGCCACGGTCTCTCCGCCCTCAAGTTTGACTGCCTGAGCGCCGCCTTCCTGGATGAAGCGGGCGGCGTTGCGCAGGGCGTCGTCGACAGTGACGTGGTAGCTCATAAAGGGCATATCGCCTACTACGAGGGCGTGCCGTGCGCCACGAGCCACCGCTTTGGTGTGGTGAATCATCTCATTCATGGTGACCGGAATAGTGGACTCGTAGCCTAACATTACCATGCCGAGGCTGTCTCCCACTAGGATGAGCGGGATGCCCGTCTCATCGACCAGCTTGGCGATGCCATAATCATAAGCAGTGAGCATGGTGACCTTCTCACCCCTGGACTTCATCTCCTTGAGTTCGCCAATCGTTACTCGCATCGCTCGCTCCCTGTTACAATACCCAGGACAGGGCCTTAATCTCGCTTCCGAGGCGCGCCAGCCGATTCTCCTTGTCAACGTAGACGAGCTTCGGGTGGTGTTGCCGAGCCTCCTCGTCAGGCATGGGGTGGTAGCTGAAGATGATTACCGTGTCTGCTTTGGCTACCAGCCTGGCTGCGGCGCCGTTGACGGCAATAACGCCGGAGCCCCTGTCACCCTCGATGGCGTAGGTTTCGAATCGAGCGCCATTGTTGACGTTCACTACTTGGACCTGTTCGTAGGGCAAGATGTCGGCCGCCTGCATGAGCTCGCCATCTATGGTGATGCTGCCCTCGTATTCCAGGTTGACGTCGGTAACCCTTGCGCGATGAATCTTGCTCTTCAACATCATTCTCATCGTTCGCTAACCTCCGACCAGTATTTCTCCGGCCGCTTTGTCGGTGGCCGTTCCCGGATGTCCCAGCAAGGCCCTCAGTTCTGTGGCCCTCGCATCATCGATCTTACCCTTGGCGAGTGCAATGGGAATTGCCTGTGTGCCGAGTTCCTTATAGGTGGAAAGCAGCGCGGGTGCGGCTTTCTCCAAAGCTCGGAGGTGCTTTTGTACTGTTCCCAGGTCACCGCGGGCGATAGGCCCGGTAAGACAGTTCGGCAGGCCGACGGCCTCCAGGTTGTTGAGTGTGCCCCTGAGGAGGGGGAGCAGGGCGCGCGTAGCTTCCTTTTGGGGAACGCCGAAGGTCTGCCAGAGGTCGGTGGCCAGTTTGACCAGGGTCACCATGTAGTTGCAGGCGATAACCGCGGCAGCGTGGTAGATGACTTTGTCGCCTGGTTTGAGTTGTATCCAGTGTCCGTCGAGGGCATCGGACATCTCTTTCAACAGGCCGAGCAGCGGTTCCTCTCCTTCGAGAGCAAAGGTGGAGCCGGGTAAGTTCTGTATTGCCTGCTCAACGGTGGCGAAGGTCTGGAGGGGGTGGAAGGCGCCGGTCTGAGCGCCGTCTCTCCGTGCCGGGTCGAGAGTATCCACGGAGTCGGCGCCGCTGCAATGGATTACGCTTTGCCCTGAGTGCCAGCGCACCTCGGAGACAACCTGGGGGATCACGCCGTCCGGCGTGGTGATAAAGACCAGCTCTGCCTCATCGGCGGCGGTCTGGTTATTTAAGAAAACCGGGCATCCGCCTGCTGCTTGGGAAAGCCTTATGGCGGAGGCAGGGCTCCGACTGGAGACGGCAGCGATGTCATAACCGGCCCTGTGCAAACCGGCCGCTAGCGCCGTGCCCACGGCGCCAGCGCCGATGAAGCCAAGTCTAGCTTTCATGGTTATCCACCTCCCGGACAGCCCGCCCAAAAAAGCAAAAGCCTTCCCGGACACCATCCAAGAAGGCTTTCGAGGATTTCAGATATTCACCGTCTCGGTCGCGTCCGATCCAAGCGGGCATGTCACTATTCAGTTCGCACAGGCCTCGCTGCCTTAGCCGGTCAGTTGGCCTGATTTCCAATATAAGGCTTTTCAGACTCCCTGTCAAGATGGGTGGTGGGGCATGGCCGCCAGCACCTTTGCCGGGGTGATGGGCAGCTCCCGCACGCGGGCGCCCACGGCATTGTAGATGGCATTGGCGATGGCAGCCGGAATGGGAACGAAGGCCGGCTCTCCCGCTCCCTGGGCAGGCATGTGCGGGTTGGGCACGATCACCAATTCAATTGTGGGAGCATCCATCATGGTGAAGATAGGGTAGTCGAGATAAGAGGCGTTAAGGATGTGTCCGTTCTTGAACTGTATACCTTCGTTGAGGGTGGCGCTGCAACCCATGACGATGCCGCTCTCCATCTGGGAGTGGACACCGTCGGGATTGATGACCAGGCCGCTATCCTGGGCGGCCACCACGCGCTTGACGCGCACCTTGCCGGTGTCGCGGTCAACCTCCACCTCGACTACCTCCGCGATCCAGCTATTGCTATCCAGGCTGCAGGCAAAGCCTCTGCCCTGGCCGGTGGAGCCTTTTCCAGGTTTCCAGCATGCCTTGCGGGCGGCGGCTTCGATAACCCCCCGCAGTCCGGTGTCCTTATCCGTCAGGTTACTGAGGCGGAACTGGACGGGGTCCATACCAGCCGCCTCCGCCAGCTCATCGATGAGGCACTCCTGGGCAAAGCAGTTCATGGGTGCTCCGAGGGAGCGCAGGGAGGTGGTGCGAAGCGGGGAGGGGCTGGCATGAGCGACGGTAATCTGATTGGGTATATTGTAGAGGGGGAGCACCGCGCGGGAAATGCCCGAGTCCGCCCTCGGTCCGTGGCCCTCGGCTCGCTCGCGCTTGACATCCGGGGGCAACCCGTAGCGCGCCCGCGCACCGCCTACGTGGGGGCCGCTGTAGACATGGTACTCCCACGCTGTTAGCGCGCCGTTCTTGGCGATGCCTCCCTGTACTTCGACAAAGGCGGCTGAGCGGTACGGTCCCCAGGTGAAGTCCTCTTCCCTGGACCAGACCACCTGCACCGGCCGGTGGGCGGCGCGGGAGAGGCGCGCGGCGTCTATGGCGGCGTCGCCGACGTTCTTGCGTCCGAAGCCGCCGCCTATCTCGGTGGGCACCACCTGGACCTTGGCTTCCGGCATGCCCAGAACGAGCGCCACATCGGAGCGGACCCCGAAAGGCACGGAGGTGGTGATCCAGATTTTCGCACCGTCTCCGGTTACGTCGGCTATGGCCGCTTCGCGTTCGATGACAGCGTGGCAGAGGTAGGCCGCCTTGTAGGTGGCTTTGAGTATCTTCTCTGCCAGGTGAAACCCGTGTTGGGGTGAGCCGCTTTCCTTGATTACCAGCCCCTCGCCCGAGTTGGCTTTCAGATAGTCCCAGATCTGCTCCGTGCTGACGTTGTACTCCGGTTCCTTGTAGGAGACCTTGATATGCTCCAGGGCGGCCTCTGCCTGCTCCTCCGTCTCGGCCACCACGCCGATGTAGTCGCCATCCTGGACGGCGGCGATCACGCCGGGCTGCCGGCGGGCCGCGGAGAAATCGGCCTGTCCCGGCTTGGCGCCAAGGGACGGCGGGCGGAGCATCTTTCCGTGGAGCATCCCCGGCACCTTCATGTCGGCGGCGTACAGCGCTTTGCCGGTTACCTTGGCGGGAAGGTCAACTCGGGGAACGTTGCGTCCGATGAGGCGATACTGCTCCACCGGTTTGGTAGCCGGTGGGCCGGTGAGCTTCTTGGGCAGAGGCTTGCCCTGAGATAGCTCTCCGTAGGCGATTCTCCGGGTGGGGTCTCCCTTGGCGGAGATGGTGCCGTCCCTGGCTTGCAATTGCTCCGGGGGGAGGTTCCATCTCTCTGCCGCCATGAGGAGCAACGTTTCCCTGGCAGAAGCGGCGGCCTTCTGGAGAGCCGGCCGCATCATGCGGATGGTCCAGCTGCCGTGGGTTCCCCTGTCGAAAGGCACCAGACCGGTGATACCCATGTAGACGTCAATGGAGTCAAATGGCGCCTCCAGCTCCTCGGCAACTATCTGCGTAAGAACCGTTTTCGTTCCGGTGCCGATGTCTTGCGTCCCGGTGATCAGATCAGCCGTGCCGTCGGCGTTCAGTCGAACGATAGCGTAGGCTGGCGGCCCTCCGCCGCCGCC
>JAUYGE010000166.1 GCA_030690705.1 Dehalococcoidia bacterium
CTGAGGCCCTATTCGAAGGACCATTCCCTGAAGAAGCCGGCCATGCCGAGCTACGTAGTTCAGCCGGTGGGAACCGAGCAGGTCAAGGATATAGTGGGGCTGGCTAACAAGGAGCACATTCCCCTCATCCCCTGCAGCTCAAGGACTCACCTTTACGGGACCACCATACCAAACCAGGGTGGTGTGGTCGTCGACCTCTTGAGGATGAACAAGATATATCCGGTGGACAAGGCCAACAGCGCGGTCAGGGTCGAGGCCGGTGTCACCTGGGGACAGCTGCTGCCCCAATTGGCCAGGGAGGACTACATGACCCTGACGCCGCTCTTCCCACAGGCGGAGCGGTCGGTAGTTACTAGCCTTCTTGAGCGCGAAGCCCTGGTTGACTGCATGTATGAGTACGGCGAACCCTTGCTTACCCTGGAGGCGGTTTTTCCCAACGGACGGGTCTATCGCAGCGGTTCCGCCAGCGTGAAGGGCGTTTTTGAAGGCGCAGCTTCCGCCGGCGTTTACCCTGAAGGGCCTGGACTTGACCTCTTCCGACTCTTCCAGGGTGCACAGGGGACCATGGGCATTGTCACCTGGGCCGTGGTCAAGACGGAGTACCGGCCAAAGGTGAACAAAATGTTTTTCGCATCATTCAAGAATCTGGAAGACGCCATTCAGCCTCTCTACCGGCTGGAGAGACAGACCATAGGACGGGAGTGCTTCCTGCTTAACAGGGTCAACCTGGCCGCCCTGCTGGCGGAGAAATGGCCGGCGGATTACGAGGCCCTCGCCAGGACTCTGCCGGCATGGACGCTCGTGGTGGTGCTCTCTGGCGGTAGGCGCAGACCGGAGGAGAGGGTAGCTTACGAGGAAGACGCTCTGAAAGAGATAGGCGCCGAGTTCAGGATAGATTTCGCAACTTCATTGCCGGGCGCCGCCGGCGTGGAGAGGAAATTGATGGAGATGCTCCGCTGGCCGTGGCCAGACGGGAAGCCGTACTGGAAACAGGGCATGAAGGGGTCGTTCCAGGACCTGTTCTTCATCACTACTCTGGACAAAGTCAATACGTTTGCCGGTATCATGACTGCCCTTGCCCCGCGCCATTCGTACTCGCTGGACAAGCTTGGCTGCTACCTTCAACCCCTGGAGCGCGGCCGCGCCTGCCATCTCGAGTTCAATCTGTACCACTCCCCTGAGGATATGGAGGACCGGGAACGAATCCGTAGGCTGTACGGCGAAGCAGCACAAGCAATGCTGAAGGAAGGTGCTCTCTACACTCGCCCATATGGCGAACTGGCGCCCATGGTGTATGGGCGGGCTGCCGCCTATGCTACGGTGCTCAAGAAGATCAAGAAGTGGTTGGACCCCAATAACATAATGGCTCCCGGCAATCTTTGTTTCTAGGGAAAGGAGAAGGACAGTGGCCTTAGTATTAGAGAACCATCGCTACGACGCTGACAGGTGCATTCGCTGCGGAGGGTGCAAGTGGGTGGACCACATTTACATGGGCCATCCTCGCTGGGGGGTGAAGTGTCCGTCCATTGCGCGCTATCTATTCGATCCCTATGCCGCCTATGGACGGCTGCAACTGGCCCTCGGCCTTATGGACGGTGAACTGGAGATAACACCTTCTTTCGTAGATGCGGTGTTCCAGTGCCAGCTCTGCGGCGCCTGCGACGTAGGCTGCAAACGCAACCTTGACCTCGAGATTCAGATGACCCTTGAGGCGCTGCGCCAGAGAGTGGTGGAAAAAGGAAAGGGGCCACTGCCCGGTCACAAGAAAGCCGCCGACAACATAGAGGTCACCTGGAACATCTTCGGCAGCAAGAAGAAAGACCGCTTGTCATGGATGCCGCCGGGTGTTCAGCCAGCAGCGAAGGCAGAGGTGCTGTACTGGGTGGGTTGCTACCCTGCCTATGCTCATCCGGAGACGGCCCAGGCGACTGTGAAGCTCTTGAAAGCGGCTGGTGTTGACTTCATGGTGCTGGGTGAGTCCGAGTGGTGCTGCGGACAAATGCTCTGTTCCACAGGACAGGTTGACCAGGCCCTGAAGGTGGCGCAGCACAACATCGAAGCTATCAAGGCCTCGGGAGCGAAGACGGTCTTGACCAGCTGCCCGGAATGCCTTACCGCATTGAAAGTGGAATACCCCAAGCTGCTTGGCAAGTCAACCTCAGACATGCCCTATCAGGTGGTTCACTTGACCGAGTTCATGGAACCGCTGGTTAAGAATGGGACCATCAAGCTGAACAAACCGCTGCCCATGAGAGTCACCTATCACGACCCCTGTCACCTGAGCCGGATGAGTGAACCGTGGGTCCACTGGGAGGGCACTCGAGGCCAG
>JAUYGE010000170.1 GCA_030690705.1 Dehalococcoidia bacterium
GAGCCGAAGTTGCCCTGACCGTCGACGAGCTGGTAGCGCATGCTGAACGGCTGGGCCAGGCGGACCATGGCCTCGTAGATCGGCGCATCTCCGTGGGGATGGTACTTACCCATGACCTCGCCCACGATGCGCGCGCTTTTCTTAAATGGACCTGTGGAGCGCAGGTCCAGCTCGTTCATCGAATGCAGGATGCGGCGCTGCACCGGCTTGAGCCCATCCCTGACATCGGGCAAGGCCCGCGAAACGATAACGCTCATCGCGTAGTCGAGATAAGAGCTCCTCATCTCGTCTTCGATCTGGATGGGGCGGATAGTTCCTTCTACCATTGCTTTTCCATCTCCTTCACTCATCTTCCTCTCCCTCTTCCCTCACCGGCGCCTCGAAGACGTTGGGCGGTCCCTCCCCAAGTGATTCCTCCACGTGGCCCCCGGCCCCAACCTCCGTCTCCTCGGCGTATTCGTCCTCGTCCTCACCTTCCCCCCCCTGCTCGTATCTAATCATGCTGTCTCTCACATAAGGCCGGAAACCCTCCACCACCCGGGCAGGGAAAGAAGGACGCCCGGCCTGGACAGGATCGCGGAATACCTCCCTGATGACCACCTTCACTGCCCCCTGATTCAGACTGGCTATGGCCGCCGTGTACTTGTTGCCACCCTTCATCAGCTTGACCAGCCTGAGGCCGTGCTTTGATTCCACCGTGCCCAGATACTCGCCCTGGCGGTTCACCACCACCAGGTTTGGTTTCTTTGTCTTCAGGACCACCTCGTCGCCCACCGCCATTCGCGCCACAATCTCTTTCGGCGCCAGAAAGTTCAAGGCGACCACACCGACCTTGCCTTTCTCGCCGACAAACAGGTGCGGCGCCACCTTCCCTGTCTCCCCCCTCACCTCCTGTGCCACCTCTTTTACCACTGCCAGCCGGAGCAGGGTTTTCCTGGCGATGCCGTTAACGGGGTCGACCTCAAGCGCCTTTTCGTAGGCGGCTTTCGCCTCCCCGTAGCGGCCCAGCTCCATCAAGGCCCGCCCCAGACGGTTCAGGGCATCAACGTCGGTAGGGGCCGCCTCCAGTATGGACTGGTTGGCCGCCACCGCTTCTTCCCAGCGGCTGTCCATCGCCAGCGCGATGGCTTCCCTGGTACGTCCCCGTCTCAGCCTGGCTTTTTCTTCATCTTGATGAAGCATAGAGAGTCATACCTCAAAAGTGGGCTTGCTCAGACCGACCTCACGGCCGGTCCTCTGGCTTAGAGCCCAGATTGCAGAACAGGGCTTCCGGATCACAGCAAGCTACGCATTCCATCTGCACTGTAGAGTGGGCGATGTGGAAACGCTCTGCCAGCATTTTCCGCACCTCGGCGGAAATCTGCTCCGCCTGACTCACCGGCACATCCTCCACCATCAGATGACCACTGAGAAGGTTATAGCCCGGGGCAACACTCCATACATGGAGGTCGTGGACACCCTTTACCCTGGGAACTGCGGCGATGGCCAGCGCTATCTCTTGACTGTCCAGATGCTCCGGGGAAGCCTCGAGGATGATGGTCGTCCCCGCCTTGATCAGGCGCCAGGAGCCCGCCCCGACCACGACACCGATAGCGATGCTCACCACGGGGTCAATCCACTGGAGCCCCGTGAGCACGATAGCCACGCCACCCCCGATGACGCCAACGGAGGAGAGACTATCGCCCCAGGCATGCCAGAAGGCGCTCCGCACATTCAAATTCTGCCGGCTCTCAGAGCTGAGCCAGGCCACCACCAGCAGGTTCGCCATCAAGCCAACCGCCGCCACCACCATCATAAGCAAACCCTCCACCGGCTCCGGATTCCGTAAGCGTTGGAAAGCCCCATAGAAGATGCCCAAAGATACGGCCACCAGACTGAGTGCGTTGATGAGCGCCACGATGATACCGATGCGATGATACCCATAGGTCATCCTGGCCGTAGCCGCCTTTTCCACTTGCCTCACCGCCCACCAGCTCAAGGCCAGCGCCACCAGGTCTGTCAACATGTGTCCGGCATCGCTCAGCAGGGCCAGGCTGTTGGACAGAATGCCTCCCACTACCTCCCCCACCAGAACGGCACCAGTCAGCAGCATAGCAAGCCTGAGCTTTCGCTCCGGCGCCGCATGTTGGTGTTGATGCGCGTGCAGAGTCATTTAGGCTTAGCCTTCTCGCCGGAAGAGCTTCTCATGCTCTATCTTCATACAACGGTCCATGACCACTTTCAGGCCAGCCTTGCGGGCCTTCTCGGCGGCCTCGTCGTTCACTATCCCCAACTGCATCCAGACCGCCCTGGCCCCCACCTTTATCGCCTGGTCTACCACCGGGGGCACATCATCAGCCCGGCGAAATATGTCCACCACCTCGACCGGCTCCGGAATAGAAACCAGGTCCGGATAGCTCTTCTCTCCCAGGACCTCGGTCTCAGCCGGATTCACCGGGATGATCCGGTACCCCCTGGCCTTCAAGTAGCGCGCCACTCCGTGGCTTGGCCGGTCTTCCTTGGCCGAAAGCCCCACTATAGCAACAGTGCGGTAACTCTTCAATATCTCTTCTGTCGGTTCCATAGCCGTCCCGTACCTAACAGGCTATTTTAGCTAAACGAATATCAAAAGGCAAAGCCGTTGTCAGTAGCTTTTTAGAGAGCGAACACCCTCCCGAACTGTCATTGCGAGGGCGAAGCCCTCATTGTCATTCTGAGTTCGCGAAGCAGAACGAAGAATCCGCCCCCTTTCATTGAGGGGTGGATCCTTCGGCCTCCCGATGAAATCGGGATGGCCTCAGAGCCTGCCCTGAGTGGAACGAAGGGATGACATTTTCGGATTGGCCCGTTAGGGGGCAGCGTCATGGCGGAGGGCGAGGAGGTAGCGGATGACCTTCTCAGCGGACTGCTCGTCAAGCTTGGCCATCTGACCGGTCATGACGGTAGCGAAGGTCACCAGGCCTTCATCGGCGGGGAACTTCTTCACCTGCTCTGCCGAGGGCAAAGCGTGACAGACGATACAGGACTTCTCGGCGATGGACTTACCATCGAGCAATACCTGGCGCGGGGTAGATGGGTCGTAGCGGACGACTCCTGAGCCCTGCTTCGCGGCCGGAGGCGGAGCAGCGGGTGCCGGAACGTGGGCTGCCGCTTCATCCAGTAAGGAATCATTCCAGTTCTTGATAAAGGCGACCAGGTCGGAGAGTTCGTGGCTCTTCAAAGGGCCGCCATCCTCCTGGCCGAAGGCGGGCATGGGAGTGCCCGGCCTACCTCGAGAGACAATCTTGCGGATGACCTGCTCATCCAGGCGGGTGCCCTTGAGGGGCGGTCCCACCCTCCCCTCGCCACGGGCGCCATGGCAGACGGCACACGCCTTCAGGTATAGCTCAGCCCCTCTTCCTGCGGCCTCCCAAGTCTGCCTGGCAGCCGCAGCCTCTTGCCGGGCGGGCTCCGTTGCCCAGTAAAAGGGCACGAAGACCACTATGAAAAGGGTTAGCACCAGGCCGAGCGCGACTTTCTTCACTGGAAGGCTCCCATCATTTGACTCAAATACGTAGCGCCTGAGAAGCATTGAAGGCGGGCCGTTCGACTACCGTACCGGTATCCACCTTCACCTCTCCCCCCTCAATGGTGATAGGGAAAAGGTCGAGGGGCCGGGGGGCCGGCCCACCCTTCACCGTCCCGTAGCGGTCGAAGATGGAGGCATGGCAGGGACAATTGAATCGCCCGCTAGATGCCAGGCCGTCCTCGCTCTGCTCGTCATCCCGCCAGGGTACCACGCACCCCAAATGAGTGCACTTACGGTAAATAGCGAGCAGCCCGGAGTCCACGCGGGAAAGATAGAAACGGGCCTCGGGGAAATAGACTATCGTGCCTACAGGGATGGCCTTAACCTCCGCCAGACTGCCCACGGTGACCTTGCCTCCGAAGGCGCCTACCTTAATCCTGGGCCAGAGCGAGGCTACCAGCCCGCCGGCCGCCTCCAGCAGAACCAGGCCGGTGGCGCCCCACCACAACCTCGACAGGAACTGGCGCCGACTAAGAGCGGCAGTTTCCCCCGACTTCTTGTCCACAGTCATGTCATCATGCTCCTAAAGCGAGGCTACCAAGCCACAAACGTCATTCTGAGTTCGTCCCCCATTTTGTCATTCTGAGTTCGCAAAGCGGAACGAAGAATCCGCCCCCTTTCATTGAGGGGTGGATCCTTCGGCCTCCGCCTACGGCGGATGGCCTCAGGATGACATTTTCGGGGTAATGACAAATTCAGACAAACTAAAAGGACAGCCCTCCCGGAGGCATATTCCAGGGCCAGATCAATCGCATGCCCAGCCCACGGAAGAGGGTGCCGAAGAGAATAAGCACGATGTAGGTCACCACAAAGGCGGTGAAGAATCCAACCAGCACCTCACGGGTGTTCGGCCGCCACCGACGGATAATGAGATAGAGCAACACGGATAGCACCAGTATTATCCCCACGGGCACAACCACTCCCGGCATCCACCAGGGGTTGCTCACCAGAGAGCGGACCCGGACGAACTCATCAAAGAGCACCAGGGCCACAACCAGGACGAAGGCATAGACACCTGCCCACATGGCGAGGGTCTTACCCTTCTTGGAGGCAAACCAGACCCCGATGTCGCGCCGGTCCCGGTCGATATAAGGGATGGCCATTAAGAGGATGACCATCACGGTGGGTATAATGACGCCGGCGAGAGCCGGATGCATATGCAGGAGCAGCTCCTGGAGATTCAAGAAATACCACGGCGCCTTGGCCGGGTTCTCGGTAACATCCGGATTAGCCAATTCACGCAGCGGAGCATTCATGAGATAGGACCAGACCAGCAGGAGAACAGTAGTACCCAGCATCAACAACACCTCGAGAATAAGGAGACGGGGCCAGGACGTCACCGTATCCTCGGGACCTTTGTCCACCATCGGACTGGTGCCCTTCACCAGTTCCATCAGGCCATAGGTCTTGCGCGGGTCCTTGGGGAAAACCTCGTGTTGTGTTTCAGGCATTCTTGCTACCCTCCCTCTCCACAGCGGCGGCGCCCTCTTCAGGACTGGAAAGCCCTCCATCCTTCCTTACTCTCCAGAAGTGAACGGAGATGAGGATAGTCATCACCAGCGGCAGGATGATGATATGCAGGGTATAAAAGCGGATGAGGGCTTCCTCGCCGACCTCTTTCGCCCCAAGAAGGAGCAGTCGGACCGGGTCCCCGATGAAGGGAGCGGAGCCTATCATATTGGTGCCCACCGTGATCGCCCAGTAGGAGAGTTGGTCCCAAGGCAGGAGATAGCCGGTGAAGCTGAGAAGGAGAGTCACTACCCAGAGAACAACACCCAGCACCCAGTTGAACTCGCGTGGGTGCTTGTAGCCGCCGGTGAAGAAGACCCGGCACAGGTGCAGAAAGACCGTCAGCACCATAAGGTGGGCTGCCCAGCGGTGCATATTCCGCATGAGCATCCCGAAGGTAACCGCAGTCTCCAAAGCCTGGATATCGGTATATGCCCGCTCCACCGAAGGAACATAGAAGAACATCAGCCAGGCACCGGTGACCACCAGCACCAGAAAGAGAAAGAAGGCGATGATGCCGAGGCCGAAGGTATAGGTCGCCCTCAGGGTATTCTTCTTCACCTTGACCGGGTGGAGGTGAAGGAAGAGGCTATTCACCATTACGAGAGAACGCTTTTCGTCGTTGTCAGGATAGCCGGAGCGGAAGATGGAGGTCCACACCCGGCTATTTCTTAAATTTCTCAGCAGAGCGCTCAATCGATTCATCTCTGCTGCCTGCCGGCGGCGATTCTCTCCCCCACCCCATCACCGCTGTAGACTATCTCCTCCGCGAAGTTGAAGGCCTCCATAGTGATGGCCCCGGTGGGACAGCGCCGCGCGCAGAGGCCGCAGCGAACGCACCTGGCCTCATCCTTAATCATAGCCGACCCCTTTTCCCGAAGACGCCGACGTGCCTCCGGCTCATCCTGATGCTCCAGGGATATGCCGTATCTCTCCTTGACCAGGGTTTCCAGACGGACATCACCCTGAATGCGGTCAAGGCTCACCAGTTTGTAACAGCTCATCGGGCAAACATCCACGCATCCCCCGCACAGGATACAGAGGTCACCGTTGAAAACGGTCTGGATATGGCAGCGCAGACAGCGGTCCGCTTGCTCCACAGCCCTTTCCGCGGGATACGCCAGCTCCACCTCGCTGACGCCGATGCGCCTCTCCACCGGCAGGGTCGGTGGCGCCCGGCGAGGCACTTCAAGACGAGCCGTAGGAGGCAACTTGTCCAGCGGGACAACGGTCATCCAGCCCTGCCTCACCACCTCCCCCTTACCCCCCTGAAGATGGGAGTCTATGGAACGAGCAGCAGCGTGCCCATCCCGGGTCGCCTCGATAATGAATCTAGGTCCAAAGGCCACATCACCACCCGCAAAGACGCCTGGCGCCGTAGTCGCCAGGGTATCGGCCTCCACCTGAATGGTCCCCCTCCGCGTCACGGCGATTCCATCTTCTTCTCTTATAAAGGATAGGTCGCTGGTCTGGCCGATAGCCAGCACCACCGAATCAGCTCCGATTGACTCTTCGCTACCGGGTATCATGACCGGGTTGAACCTGCCCTGGCTATCGAAGACGGACTGCGCCTTCTGGGTATCGAGATACTCCACCTTGCCTCTTTCCCCCCTGAGGCGAACAGGTCCAAGGCGGGTGTGAAGCTGTATGCCTTCCTCCATGGCATGCTTCACCTCATCCTCCCCCGCCGGCATCTCCTCTACGGACTCCAGACAGACCAGATGGACGTCCCTGACGCCCAGCCGCAGGGCCTCCCGGGCTACCGCGACGGCGGTATGCAATTCGCTCGCCTCTGCCCCGGGATAGGCCCCCTCATTCAAACGGGCGGCGGTTCGGGCCACGTCGACCGCCACGCCACCTCCGCCCACCACAATCACTCTCCTCCCCATCTCTACCCTGTAACCACGGTTGACATTGAAAAGAAAATCCAGGGCGCGGAAAACCCCATCCA
>JAUYGE010000175.1 GCA_030690705.1 Dehalococcoidia bacterium
TCAGCCTGGAAAAGCGATGCCCACCACGCGCTCAATACCACCGGGGTCCCGATGCGCCTGGATATCAGCCTCGGGGAAGTGATTTCTCGCCAGTCTCAGGACCTCTTCTGACTGGCCCTGCCCTATCTCAAGCAGCAGGCAGCGCCGGGGCTGCCGCAGTTCGTGTGCTTGGTGCAGCAGCAGGCGTATGCTTTCCAGTCCATCAGGCCCCCCGGCCAGGGCGACGGAAGGCTCGAAGGCCAGTTCCGGGCCAGTTCGCTGCAACTCTATTGCGCTGACGTATGGCAGGTTGGCGACTATAAGGTCAGCGGTCTCGGGCAGGGGTTCTAGAAGGTTTCCGGCGAGGAGGACAACGCGGTCGTCCACACCATGTCGGGCCCTGTTGATGGCCGCGACCTCCAGAGCCTGGATTGAAAGGTCGGTGGCGCATATGCGCGCATTGATCAGATTCGTGGCCAGACTGATGGCGATGGCGCCGCTACCCGTGCCGATGTCGGCTATGATGAGAGGCCTGCCGGCGGAGTGGCTGCGGGCGAAGTCGAGAGTCATTTCCACCAGCAACTCGGTTTCCGGCCGCGGGATAAGGACGCGGCGGTCAACGTAGAAATCCAGGCCAAAGAACTCTTGATGGCAGACGAGGTAGGCCACCGGCTCGTGCTGGAGACGGCGCTCTAGCAGAGACGAGAAGCGTTCCCACTCCGGAGGGGCCAATTCCTCCTCCAGTTGGAGATAAAGCTGGGCCTGGGTTATCTGTAGTACATGGCGGAGAAGAAGCTGAATGTCGTGAGAGGCATCGGAGATGTGGTGAGCGGCTAGAGCGCTGGTGGCCCGGTTCAAGGCCTCTTTGAGCGTCAAACTGTGGCTTCCTCCAGTTGCCGTCCCCTGTAGGCAGCCGCCAGGGCCTCGATAAGCTCGTCCAGGTTGCCTTCCATTATATGGGGCAGGTTATGAAAGGTCATGTTTAGGCGGTGGTCCGTGATCCTGTCCTGAGGGAAATTGTAGGTACGGATCTTTTCAGCGCGGTCGCCTGTCCCCACCTGAGAACGGCGTTGCTCGGTGATGGCGTCTCTCTGTTTTCGCTGTTGGATGTCGAAGAGACGGGCCCGCAGCACGGCCATGGCTTTCTGACGGTTCTTGAGCTGAGAGCGCTCGTCCTGGCAGGTACTGACGATGCCCGTGGGGAGGTGGGTGAGGCGCACCGCCGTGGACAACTTATTCACATTTTGCCCCCCCGCGCCGGAAGCGTGGTAAAAATCCATCTTCAGGTCATCCGGTCTGATATCCACCTCGATATCCTCTGCCTTGGCCAGGACGGCCACGGTGGCCGTGGAGGTATGAATGCGCCCCGACGCCTCAGTGGCCGGGACACGCTGCACACGGTGTACCCCCCGTTCGTACTTGAGCTTGCTGAATGCGCCTTTGCCGCTTATCTCGAAGATGATCTCCTTGAAGGCGCCGAGACCGCTCTCACTGACGTCGATGACTTCAACTTGCCAGCCTCTAGACTGTGCGTAACGGCCATACATGCGGTAAAGGTCGGCGGCGAAAAGCGCTGCCTCTTCTCCCCCCGTACCGGCCCTGATTTCCACAATGACGTCCTTCTCGTCATTTGGCTCTGGGGAAACCAGAAGAAGCTTTATTTCCTCCAACAGAGCATCGCGTCTCTGCCCCAACAGGGCGATTTCCTGCTTGGCGAGAGCCGCCATCTCCGAGTCCAAGCCACCATGCAGCATGGCCGTCGTGTCCGCGAGGCTGCGGTCCACCGCCTGACTCTCCCGGTACTTCTCCACTAGCTTCTCCAGGCTCGAGCGTTCGCGAGCCAGCGTCATCAGGCGCTCTCTATCTGTGGCCACATCTGGTCGGGCCATCAACTGTTCAAGTTCGTCGTAGCGACGCTGTAGCTGATTCAATCTATCCAGCATTGTGCTAACCTTTTGTATGTCGGGTCGTTACTATATAGGATTGTTCGGCGAGTTTATTATATCATAGTTGATTCGCTAGCCGAGAGAGCGGCTGAGAGGCTTTCCTGGTTGGCACAGTAAGATGGCCGCTTATTGACAGTGCTAGCTGAGGTGATATAATCAGGCAATCGGTGAGCCTGCGTCAGTTTATGGAAAGAGATTGGCCCGCGGGCTCGGATTTTGTGTGAATGGATTGAGAGAAGCTATGAAAAGATGGGGTTTGTCACTGATAGCGGGGCTCTTCTTGTTGATGTTCGCCACACCACTCGTTGCTTCGGGCCAGGAAGAGAAAACACCTACATTTTCCCTGAGTCCCCGGTTCCCTTCAGTAGTGGGGAAGGCTGACTCGACCTTCAGGTTCAAAGTAGATTTGAACTTCGACGGTACTAAGTCCACCATTGTGAACTTCTCGGCCACGGCTCCTCAGGGTTGGGATGTCCGCATCCTGGGTGGCATACCCGAAGTCGATATCAGGCAAATGCGCCTCGAAGCCTTCAAGAGTTTTCCTGATAGCATTGACGTGGAGATTACTCCTCCGCGGGGGAATGTCGTGGCGCCGGGCGAATACACAGCTACCCTGGAAGCTATGGAGTCGCCGCCTGGAAAGCTCCAGAGCAAGGTGGAGCTGAAGGCAGTGGTGACTGCCCGTCACCTCCTGGTATTCAGTACCGAGGGGGGAATGCTGAACACTTCCGTTCGTCCTGGTGAGGAGAACATTTTCCCACTCGCTTTGAGAAACGGAGGGACGGTGGCTCTGGAGAAGGTCACCTTTTCCAGTAGCAAACCTGAAGGATGGAGCATCACCTTCCGGCCTGATACTGTCGACACGATTCCGGTGGGCGGAGTGCAGACTGTGGAGGCGGTAATCAAGCCTCCTAAGCGGACCATAGCCGGAGATTACGGCATCACGTTGCTCTCCCAATCCGAGAATGTCAGTGAGACGCTGGCAATTCGGGTCACGGTTCTTACGCCCACCATCTGGGGATGGGTCGGAGTGATTATCGCCGTGGCGGTTATCGCCGGGCTGGGCCTCGTCTTCTGGAGGTTCGGCAGGCGGTGATGTCAGACAGCGCCATAATCAAGACTCGCCAGTTGAGCAAGTCGTATGGTGCGTTTCAGGCGGTCCGGGCCCTGGACCTCGAGGTCCGGGAGAGGGAGATTTTCGGTCTCCTCGGACCGAATGGGGCAGGTAAGAGCACTACTATCCTGATGCTCCTCGGCCTGACCGAACCCACCTCTGGAGAAGCCTCGGTCTGCGGCTATGACCCCGTGCGGCATCCCCTGGAAGTGAAGCGGCAGGTGGGGTACCTGCCGGAGAAGGTGGGATTCTACGAGGAGTTGACTGCCGAAGAGAACCTGAAATACACTGCTTACCTGAACGGTCTCTCCCCGAAATCGGCTTCAGAAAGAATCACGGAAGCACTCAAGAGAGTCGGGCTTTCGGATGTGGCTCAGAAACGGGTGTCGCAGCTATCCCACGGTATGAAGCAACGGCTGGGGATTGGCGATGTGCTGGTGAAGGCTCCGAGGTTGGTGATCTTGGACGAGCCGGCATCTGGCATTGACCCCGAGGGAGTGAGCCAGGTGCTT
>JAUYGE010000189.1 GCA_030690705.1 Dehalococcoidia bacterium
AAGCTCGGCGTATTCGGCGTCGCTGACCTCGGGGCTATCGAGCACGTAGTAGCGGCGGTTATGGTAGTTAAGCTGGGCCCTCAGTTGCTCGATCCGCTCTTCTACACCGGTTGTGCCCATATCCCCCTTGCCGCTCTAAAGCTCGCCCGAGAGGATTTTCTCCCTCAAGACCTCCCACTCGTCCTTCTTAAGGATACAGAGGTTCCCCGGCTCGCCGATCTCGACTCTGTCGTCGGCGACCTTCACCTCCGGGCATTCCTTGCAACAAGAACAAAGACTGACAACCTTCAACTGCTACCTCCTGAGTACTCTATTTCACCGGGGCTCCTTGAGCCCCAGATGATAACCTTTACCTTTTGTTTGAGTCAAGAGATTTGGTGACCTCTCACCCTTACCCTCTCTCCTTGTCAAGGCGAGAGGGAATCTGTTCTGAAGAGGGGCTGCGCCCCTCTTCGCCACCCCTGACGGACGGTCCCCTGCAAAGACCTCCCCCGCAATCGGCGTGTGCGAGAGGGCCTGTGCCCTCTCGCAAGAATCCGTCCCCCTCTCATTCGGAAGGAGAGGGGGATAAAGGGGGTGAGGTCGATCTAATGACAAATTCCGCACAGCGTATTCGTCGGGAAGTTCAGAGCCTCAAAGGCGCCGCCGGCCATGAACCTACCCTCCACCACCACGCTGGCGCCAACCCTGAAGCTATCGGGCACAACGCCGTTATAGACCATGTCGAGCCGGGCAGCGTTATCAGTGAGGCCGAACTTCATGACCTTCGCCCCGGCGTCCCAGCTAACGGAGCCGGGGGCTATCCGGCCTTCCACCTTCACCCGCTGTCCGGTGAGGGACTCGGCCCTGGACTTGGCCGTGCTTACCGTCATGGCGCCACTTCCGGAGTGCGTGACGAATGAGAAGACCCCATAGGCCAGCGCCACTGCCAGCACCACCGCGGCAATGAGAATCCACTTTCTTCTTTTCTTCAAAGTGCCTCCAGCTTCAAATCAGTGGATGTGTCTCTATCTTCAACGCAGCAGGAAGAAAGCCACCACCAGGATGAGCGCCGACGAGGCCATCGCCGCCTTTCTCACCCGGTTCATATCCCACTTCCACCGCGCCACCCGCGGACTGAGGCCGTGCCGCTGGATAGTCTCCAACATGACCGTTACACCCACCCCATTCGAGAGAACGCCCAAAATGATGAAGAAGACCTGGTACCTGACCAGAAACACAGCCAGTCCTGATAGGCCTATCAGGGGCAGGACATCGCCGAGGTGATGGGCGCAGCAAGCCACCATGGAGCCGGCAGACACACCACCGGAGGCAGCCACGGAGGCCGTAGCAGCAGCCGGGCGCTCCCGGAGAGCCTGCCGGATGAACGAGAACAGGCCGACCTGGATTCCAAACCCACCGGCCAGCAGAGCCACCCAGTACCATAGCCTGGCCGTCTGGTCCAGGGCGTGGCCCAGCCCCTGCGTCAGGGCGAGTATACCTGAATAGACTAGAAGCAGCAGGACAGCGCCCGCTACTCCAACGAGGATGTGCTTCCTCATCCGGCCCTCTTCCTTACTCCAGCGTCCATTTCAGAACCCTTTCTTTCACATCAGCCACATCCCGGATAATCATCTCGACGTATTTGGCCTTTCCCTCACTCAGGGAACCGGGCACCGGGAAAGTCAGAGTGCCGCTGCGGTGATGTCCCCCGGGGGCCGAGCGCCACGACGCCGGGCGGTATTCCGCGCCGCCGTCATCTCGCAGTCCCGCCAGCTTCCCCAGGTCATACTGGTCCAGGTCGACCGAGTGGGTGTCCATCACCACCTCAAACGTCAGGATGCCATTCCTCTCTCCCTGCCACTTGACGTCGATCTCGACTGCTCCGCCTTCGCTGGACTGGACCAAACCGTTGGTGGGTGGCTTGACGAAGGACGTCTGGGGAGACTGGGGGGCAGGAGGCGGAGAGCCAACGCCTCCGTTCACCGGAGTGAACTGCGAGGAGCACCCCACGAAGACCGCGACCGCCACTGGCAATGCCAGGGCCAAGCCCCAGCTTCGGGCAAATCCTTTCATCTCATATCCTCTTTCCATTGACAATCGTCTTGTCATTGCGAGCGAAGCGAAGCAATCCGGCTACACCCACACTTCA
>JAUYGE010000192.1 GCA_030690705.1 Dehalococcoidia bacterium
GGGAAGGTGGTGCTCGCCACGTTTTCCCGCTGTATGCCCAGCCGGCCGGTAAGGTTGTGAGCGTACCCTTCATAGGTGGTGGTGATGCAGAAGACCTTCCACCCTCGCTGGAGAAGTTCGCCCACCAGGCGGGAGGAGCCCGGCGTCAGGCTGGCCTTCTCGGCGAGGTCGGCCATGTGTTCTTGAGATATTCCATGGTGGGCCAGGAAGGGCGCAATGAGAGCCAGGGTATCACCGGGCTCATAGTCCGGCCGCCCGGCCATGGTCAGCAGGTCGTCGTAGCGGCTGAGGACGCGGAAGACCTGGTCGCCCTGGGGGAAGAGCTTCATCAGCTCATAGGCGTTGTCCTCAGGCGAGAGCGGCCCTTCCAGGTCAAAGGCAATGAAGTTCTTGATTTGCGCTACCCCCTGATTACCTTCTCTATTTCCCCGGTCAGGTCGTACCCTCTGATAGGTTGCCAGTCAGAATCAACGACCTTCTTGTCGGGTGTTATCTTCACCTTGCCCTCGCTGAACGCCTTGAGCGTGGCTACGATCATAGGAAACTCGCGCGCCAGCCCGTGTTTACGGATGGCCCGGAAGAGGCGGTTGTCCTCACTGCGTCTACCGGGAGGTCCGGATGGCAGTCTCTCCTGTTCTCTCCAGTAGCGGTCAAAGGGCTTGCCTATGATAGGGAACTTGCAGTAGGTGGCCACGGGGCCCCTGTCCAGCTCCGGGGTAACGAGATGCATCATCACTCCGGTCTCTTCCGCCCGGCCGTCCATCAGTTGCCAGATGACCTCCTGCCATGTTCCGGTGGGACCGCCCGGCGTTGCGGGGTGGAGGTTAATCATGTCATATCGCCGGCACATTTCGGGGCCGACGATGAGCATGTACCCGGCCAGCAAGCAGATGTCCACCCGGAAGCTGTCCAGCCGGTCCATGACGAGTCTATCATATTCCAGGCGTCTGTCCATCTCCCCCGAGGGGACGAACCTTTGCCAGGAGAGGCATATCAGGGGGAGTCCGTATTTCCTGGCCAGCGCCAGAAAGAGGTCGCTTTCCTTCGATTCGCCCGGAACACGGGAGCAGAAAACGAAGGCTATTTCCGTCTGTATTTCGCCGCGCTCAATGCTGTCGCGGACGGTCGCCAAGAGCTGGCGGGCCGCTTTGTCCCGCCCGGTGGAGAACCAGCCTATTCTGTACAACTTCCTACAACGGTCCTTGCTAACCTGTCCTCGACGGATTGCTTCGCTGCGCTCGCAATGACAAACTAGAGACTTCCTATATCCGGAAGAGTTTGCGGTCCTTGAACAGGTGCATCAAGGTAGTGGACAGGTGGACCATCGGGCTGGACCTGCGGCCGCCTATCTTGCCCTGGGCGAGAGACAGCAGGAACTCCTCGGGGGTCTCGAACTCCGGCATCTCGACGTAGGCACGGCCGACTTCCTCCGGGGTGTGGGCATCGCTGCCGGCGCTGGTGCACAGACCGTACTCCTGGGCGAGACGCTGGATGCGGGAACGGTTGTTTCGCAGGACATCCCGCGCATTGAACGCTTCCAGTATGTCAACCTTGGGCAGGAGGTCGCTTGGTTCGTGGTTGTTCAGGGGCGATGTTCTCAGCCGGTCGAAAGGATGCGGCAGGGCCACCAGGGCGCTCTGCGCCCTGATGAGAGCTATAGTATCGTCTACGGAAAGGTTGTTAGGCACGGTTTCCTTCAGGAATAGGCCCATCACTTCGCCGGACGTCGTGAGCACCTCCTGCCCGACAATAATCTTGAACGGGGCGATGGCCTGCATCTTGAGGGCTCCTTCGGCGGTGCCGTGGTCGGTAACCGCGATGCAGCCGATGTTTCTCTCCTGGCAGCGAGAGATTATCTGCGCGAAGGTCATGCGGCAGTCCATGGAGTACTCGGTGTGGATGTGCAAATCGGCTCTAAGCAAGGATTTCTCCTGTGCGACTATTTGTCATTGCGAGGCACGAAGTGCCGAAGCAATCCGTAGACACAGTCGTGGAGGGGACGGATTGCTTCGCTGCGCTCGCAATGACATCAGAGGGGTTTCGGCGCTCTAAGATTCCCTCAATTGGTTGTCTCTCCCATCTTGATTTCATTCTACGTAAATCTTCTGCGAGCTGGCAAGCGGCCTGACCTTGCCCTGCTCTATCACTGCCATGTCCTCGATGCGGACTCCACCCCATCCCGGAAGGTAGACGCCCGGCTCGACGGTAAAGACCATATTATCGCTCAAAACGTCCTTCGAGTTCATCCCCAGTCTGGGTTCCTCGTGGACGGCCAGTCCGACCCCGTGCCCGAGGCCGTGACCGAAGTTGTCCCCGTAGCCGGCCTGCACAATGACGGTCCGCGCCAGGTTGTCGGCCTCCTCGCCGGTCATCCCCGGCTTCAGAGTAGCCAGAGCGGTGAGCTGAGCTCCGAGTACGATGTCATACACCCGGCGGAAGGTCTCATCCTGTTTGCCGAGGCAGAAAGTGCGGCTCAGGTCGCTGCAGTATCCATCCACTCTGGCCCCGATGTCCATGATGACCGGCTCTCCCCCGGCGATGCGCCTTTCCGAGGGGTGGGCGTGAGGCAGGGCTGCATTCGGGCCGGACGCGACGATGAGCTCGAAGGGGATGAACTCACTGCCTGATTCTCGGAGGAATCTCTCCACCTCCCAGGCAGCCTCTCTTTCCTGCATCCCCGGACGGACTGTCTTCTGGAGGTGCTCGAATGCCCGGTCAGCCAGGCGGGCTGCTGAGGTGAGGGCGGCCAGTTCCTGGGGGTCCTTGACCGACCGCAGCCGTTCGACGAGCTTCTCCGTGGGCACAAGCTGCCAGTTGGCGCCCCGGCCTATGGCTTCGGTGAGGCGGTGGTATGTATAGAAGGTGAGGTCCGGGGACTCGAAACCAACCCTCTTCAGTCCCAGGTCGCCGGCCGTCTGCAGGAGCCATTCCGCCGGCTCACCCCTCACCTGTATGACTTCAAAATCCGGCGCCTGCATTCTGGCCTGCTCGGTGTAACGGAAGTCGGTGGCCAGGATGGCTTTTGAAGAGGAGACTATCAGAAATCCGGCCGTACCCACGAAGCCTGACAGGTAACGGCGGTTCTCCGCCTGGGAGACAAAGAGAGCATCAAGTTCCTTCTCCTGCAGCAGGGCGCGCAGTCTTTGCAGGCGGGTGTTCATGGGGTGTCGAAGGCCGTCACTTCTTGCGGGTTCCTTCCTTCTGGGTCAGGGCGGTCAGGGCGAGGAGATAGCTCTGCTTTCCGAGGCCGCTTATCTGCCCTCGCGCCACCGGTGCAATAACGGAGCGGGTGCGCCATTCCTCACGGGCATAGATGTTGGAGAGGTGGACCTCGATCACCGGCAGTTTGGCATCTTCGAGGGCATCTCTAAGAGAGTAGCCGTAGTGGGTGAGGGCCGCCGGGTTGATGATAATACCGTCGGCCCCGGACGTGTGAGTCTGTACGAAATCGATGAGCGCCCCCTCGCTATTCGATTGAAAGATGGTCAGCTCCGCTCCGAGCTCTTTGGCGCGACGTTGAAGCTCCCGGTTGATCTGCTCCAGGGTCTCCTTCCCGTATAGGGAGATATCGCGCCGTCCCAGCATATTGAGGTTGGGGCCGTGGATGACCAGAACTTTCATAGCACCTCCTCCTTCTGTTCTTTCGCTCCGGGATGTGCCGCCATGTAGACCTTCCTCGCCTTGCTCTGGGTCACATGAGTGTAGATTTCGGTAGAGCTCAGCTGGGCGTGGCCCAGGAGCTCCTGCACCACCCTCAGGTCGGCGCTGCCGTCGAGCAGGTGGGTAGCGAAGGTGTGCCGTATAATATGCGGGTGAATCCGCTTCGCCAGGCCTATCTTGCGGGCGTAGTCATCGACCATGTACTGCACCCGCCTGGGGACCAGTCTCTTACCATAGCGGCTGATGAAAAGGGCGTCCGTTTTCTCCTTGCCTCGCAGCCTGGGGCGACCTTCTCTCAGGTATGTCTCGAGGGCGGCGGCGGCTGGTTTGCCCATGAGCCCTATTCTCTCTTTGGACCCCTTCCCCCAGACCCGGAACTGGCGGCTTTCCAGGTCCACCCCGTCAAGGTCCAGCCCCACCACTTCGCTTACCCTCAGTCCGGAGGCGTACAGCAACTCCAGTAGCGCCCTGTCTCTTTGCCCCCAGGGTGTGCTGGTGTCAGGCGCTTCCACCAGCCGGCGCGCCTCCTCGACGCTCAGGAACTCGGGCAGGCGTTTTTCTATCTTGGGTGACGTAGTCGTGGCGGTGGGGTTGCTGGCTACTATCCCCTCCCGCAACAGATAGCGGTAGAAGGAGCGCAAGGCCGATAACTTGCGAGCGATGCTGCGTCTGGAGAAGTCCCCTTCCATTAGCCAGCTAAGGTAACCCCTCAGGGTGGTCCGTTCCACCATCTCCAGAGGAGTCCCCGTTTGGTCCAGGAACTTCTGGAAACCGGCCAGGTCGGTGCCGTAATTGCGCACTGTATAGGGGGAGGCGTTGCGCTCGGCGGTGAGATGACGGAGATAGCGCGGCAGGAGCTGAGCAAAGGTCATATACTGTCTCTACTCACGATTTCGCGGCGGCCAGCTCCGGCTCGGCGCTGGGGACCGGTCCATCGTAGTCGCCACGCCAGCATTTCGCCTTATCCCTGCCGGCTGGAAGAAGAAGGCTGCCGCATACCGGGCAAGGCTGGGCCAGCGGCTTTCTCGAAGTGACGAACTTGCAGTTGGGGTAATTGGCGCAGCCGTAGAATATTTTCTTCTTCTTGCTACGTCTCTCAACGATGTTTCCGCCGCACTCCGGGCAGCGAAGGCCTGTTTTCGTCATCCACGGCTTAGTGGTCTTGCACTCGGGATAGGCGGAGCAGGCCAGGAACTTGCCGAAGCGTCCCATCCTGATCACCATCGGCTTGCCGCACTGGGGACAGATTTCCCCGGGGGCCTCCTCCACGAATTTCACCTTCTCCATGGTCGAAGTGGCCTTTTGCACCGCCTCGGAGAAGGGACCGTAGAAGGATTTGAACGCGCCTACCCAGGGCTGCTCACCCCGGGCTATTTCGTCCAGCTTGTCTTCCATAAGGGCGGTAAAGCTGAGGTCGAAGATATCCGGAAAGTGCTTGACCATGAGGTCGCTGACGATCATGCCTATATCTTCCGCGTAGAAGCGGCCCTGTTTCTTGATGACGTAGTCTCTCTTCTGGATAGTGGAGATGATGGGGGCGTAGGTGCTGGGCCGGCCAATGCCCTTCTGTTCCATGATCTTTATCAGCGTAGCCTCGGTGTAGCGCGGTAGCGGCTCCGTGAAGCGCTGTTCGGGGTACACCCCGAGGTACTTGAGGGGGGCTCCCTGGTGAAGCGCTGCCAGCGCGGGCTGGACGCGTTCCTCTTCTTCGGCCTCATCCTTCCCCTCCCGGTAGAGGGTCAGGAAGCCGGGGAACTTGAGGGTGGAGGTCGTGGCGCGCAGCAAATAGGGCGCCTTGCCCTGCACGGGTTGGGCCGCAACCTCCACGGTGCTGGTATCGAAAACGGCCGAGGCCATCTGGGTGGCGACCATTCGTTTCCATATGAGCTCGTAGAGGCGGAACTGGTCGCGGTCGAGATAGGTCTTGATGCGGTCCGGCTCGCGCGCCACGCTGGTAGGGCGGATGGCCTCGTGGGCCTCCTGCGCCATTTTTGAGCGGCTGGTGAAATTGCGGCGGGTAGCATGGAGGAACTCGTCCCCGTATTTCGCGCGGATGAACTCGCGCGTCTCGGTCACCGCTGAGGCGGCCACATGGGGCGAGTCGGTCCTCATGTAGGTTATCAGCCCCACCGCGCCTTCTTCTCCCACCGGCAGTCCCTCATAGAGCTGCTGGGCGACGGACATGGTGTGTTCGGCGGAGAACCTCATGTGGCGCCATGCTTCCTGCTGCATGGTGCTGGTAATGAAAGGCGGGGATGGGTTTCTTGAGACGTCCTTGCGGGTAACCTTCGATACCTTGTAGGCAGCTCTTTCCAACTCGCTGGCGTGCAGGTCGGCCGCCGCCTTGTCGGCGATCTCCGCCCTGGTCCCGTCAGTGAGGCTGAACAGATTGACCCGGAAGGCCTGTCCAGACTCCCCGGCGAGTTCAACCTCAATAGTCCAGTACTCCTGGCGCACGAAGCCCCGGACTTCCCGTTCCCGGTCGACAACCATCCTCAAAGCGGCTGTTTGCACTCTGCCGGCGGAGAGTCCCTTGGCCACCTTTCTCCAGAGCAGCGGGCTGATCTGGTAGCCGACCAGGCGGTCGAGGATGCGGCGCGCCTGCTGGGCGTCCACCAGGTTCATATCAACATCCCGCGGATGCTGGAAGGCCTGCTTGACCGCTTCGTCGGTGATTTCGTGGAAGACCACCCGGCGAATGCGGGACCGGTCCATAGCGGCGGCCTCGGCCAGGTGCCAGGCGATGGCCTCTCCCTCCCGGTCGGGGTCAGTGGCCAGGAAGATGGTGGCAGCCTTGGCGGCGGCCTTCTTTATCTCCTGGACGATGGCCAGTTTCGCCTTCGGAATGACATACTTGGGGGCGAAGTCATTCTCAATGTCCACTCCCAGGGTGCTCTTGGGCAGGTCTCGCACATGTCCCAGAGAGGCCTTCAGGAGGAAACTCGGGCCCAGTATTTTCTGCAGGGTTCTCGCCTTGGCGGGTGACTCCACAATAACCAGCTTGCTTGCCATTTTTATCCTATTCTACCTTGACGCGATAATCTTCCCTCGCCTCCCGTGCCAGCACATAGTTCATCCCGCTCACCTGTCTGGCCATTCCCTTGAGTTCCATCAGGGCCAGTGTGCTGGATACCACGGCGATGTGGAGACCGCTGCGGCGGCAGACCTCGTCGACGTGAAGAGGTTCGGAGGTCAATTCTTTCAGCAGACTTGCTTCCACATCGTTTTCAGGCAAGACCGTTTTCATTTCCAGTTGCTGCGCCACGCCGGTCAGGTTCAGTTCCTCCAGTATATCATTACCGTTGGTGACCAGCTTGGCCCCTTGCTGAATGATGGTGTTGGCGCCGCGGCTGGCCGGTGACAGTATGCTTCCGGGAATGGCGAAGACCTCCCTGTTCTGCTCCAGCGCATGGGAGACGGTGTTCAGAGCGCCGCTCCGCTCCCCCGCTTCAATCACCAGGACTCCCAGCGATATTCCGCTCATGATTCTGTTCCGCCGGGGGAAGTGCTGGGCCATGGGCTTGGTGCCCAGGGGGTATTCGCTTATCAATGCGCCGTGCTCGACGATGTCGTCGGCGAGCTTCCGGTTCTCGGCGGGATAGACGATGTCCAGCCCGCAGGCAAAGACGGCCATGGTCCGGCCGCCCGCCTCGAGGGCGCTCCGGTGGGCGACGGAGTCAATGCCCCGCGCCAGACCGCTGATGATGGTGATGCGGTTGCGTGCCAGATGACTCACTATTTCTTCGGTCACCTGACGGCCGTAGATGGTCGCTCTCCTGGTGCCCACCACTGCCAGACACCACTCGTCTCCCGGCAGGAACGAGCCCTGGACATAGAGCACCGGGGGCCGGTCGTAGACTTCCTTAAGCCGCGCCGGGTATGATGCGTCATGCCAGGTGAGCGCCTTCACCTGGTGGCGCTCCAGCTTCTCAAGCTCCTCGTCGAGGTTGACCTGCGAGCGCTGCTCCAGGAGCTCAGCGATGGTTTTCGAGTCCAGTCCGGCCTTCGCCAACTCTCCGGCCGGTGCTTTCCACGCCGCCTCGGGATTGCCGAAGTGCTGCTCCAGCAACGAAAAGCGGGCTGTTCCTATCCCGGAGACCTTGCTCAGTCCGATCCAGTATTTGATTTCCGTGTTGGTGCTCATGAAAACGGACGCATTCTAGCATAGGGTTGTTAGAGGGGGCAATGGAGAGCTTGTTGCGAAGCGGTTGTCAATGCATTGTTAGTCTGAGGCGCTTGTGGGACAATGTTGACTAGCCCATTCAGCCCTTGTTATCCTTCAGGCAATCTGGGCTTGGAGGATAGGTATGAAGGTGCACTGCACCCCTATGAGTGGACGGATAGGGTTAGGAGAGCCTAGCGGGGGGTGTCGGAGACGCCTATGACACCCGACTCAGGATTACTTGGCCTGTGAGCAGGCACGTGCAGAGCTTGTGTAGGTAAACAGGTCATCGAAAGAAGTCTATGCCAAAGTATACTCGACTTCCCCCTTTGAGTGGTAAGAAACTAATCAAGCTTCTGGAGAAGGACCACTGGTGCATCAAGAGGCGGGCACGACATGGTGCTGC
>JAUYGE010000195.1 GCA_030690705.1 Dehalococcoidia bacterium
CCGCCGAGCGCATCTTCTGATGCTCGCTCTGGCGTTCGGTCTCTCTGAGGAAACCCACCCGCTGGCGCTGGAACTCCTGGGTGCCCAGGTTGCTGGTCATGATGACCACGGTGTTCTTGAAGTCCACCGCCCGGCCATGCCCGTCGGTCAGCCGTCCGTCCTCCAGAATCTGGAGCAGGATGTTGAAGATATCCGGATGCGCCTTCTCTATCTCGTCGAAGAGAATGACCCGGAAGGGCCGCCGGCGCACCGCCTCGGTGAGCTGCCCGCCCTCTTCATAGCCTATATATCCCGGCGGGGCGCCGATGAGCCGCGAGACGGTATGCTTCTCCATGTATTCCGACATGTCCAGGCGGATCATGGCATCCTCGTTGTCGAAGAGGAACTGGGCCAGTGCCCGGGCCATCTCCGTCTTGCCCACCCCTGTCGGCCCCAGGAAGATAAAGCTGCCGATGGGTCTCTTGGGGTCTTTCAGGCCCGCCCGGGCGCGGCGCACCGCCTCGGATACCGCCGCCACCGCCTCTTCCTGGTTCACTATCCTGTCGTGCAGGCGTTCCTCCATGTGTATGAGCTTGTCTGCCTCCCCCTCCATCATGCGGGACACCGGGATTCCCGTCCAGTTGGCTACCAGGGCGGCAATTTCATCCTCGCCCACCACATTGTCGAGCTTCTTGCCCTGCGCCCACTTCTCATACTGCTGGCGGTACTCCGTCTCCTGCCGCAACCTCAGCGCCTTGAGTTCAGCCCCATGCTGGTAATCGCCGCGCTGCGAGGCGGCGTCCTCCTCGTTGGCGAGCTGTTGCATCTGCTTCTCCAGGGACCTCAGCTCCGGCGGCAGGCTTTCGCTGTCGATGCGCAGCTTGCTGGCCGCCTCGTCGATGAGGTCGATGGCCTTATCAGGCAGGAACCGGTCGGCGATGTAGCGCTGGCTCAGCTTCGCGGCGGCCTCCAGGGCCTTGTCCTCGATCTTTATCTTGTGGTGGGCCTCGTACTTGGGACGGAGGCCCTTGAGCATCTCTATGGTGGCCTCTACACTGGGTTCGCCGATGAATACGGGCTGGAAGCGACGCTCCAGGGCCTTGTCCTTCTCGATGTGCCGGCGGTAGTCGTCCAGGGTCGTCGCTCCGATGCACTGGAGCTCGCCGCGGGCCAGGGCCGGCTTGAGCATGTTGCTGGCGTCAATGGCGCCCTCGGCCGCGCCCGCCCCCACCACGGTGTGGATCTCATCGATGAAGAGGATAATCTCGCCCTTGGCCTGGCGTATCTCATCCATCACCGCCTTGAGCCGGTCTTCGAACTCGCCGCGGAACTTGCTGCCGGCCACCAGGGCGCCCATGTCCAGGGCCAGCACCCGCTTGCCTTTCAGGCTGTTGGGCACGTCGCCGGCCAGTATCATCTGGGCCAGGCCCTCGGCGATGGCCGTCTTGCCCACGCCCGCCTCTCCGATGATGACGGGATTGTTCTTGGTGCGGCGGGTGAGCACCTGCATCACCCGCTTTATCTCCTGCTCGCGGCCGATGACCGGGTCCAGCTTGCCTTCCTTGGCCAGACGGGACAGGTCGCGACTGTACTTCTCCAGGGAGCGGTACTTGCTCTCGGCCCTCTCGTCGGTGACGCGGTGTCCGCCCCGGACCTGCTGAAGCGCCTGGTAGAGCCGCTCCTGGTCGAGCCCCGCCTCCTTGAGGATGCTGGCCGCCTCTCCCTGGGGCTCGCTGGCGATGGCGAAGAGCAGGTGCTCGGCGCTCACCAGTTCGTCCTTCAGCCGCTCCGCCTCGGTGGTAGCCGCGTCGAAGAGGCGCTGTATGCGCGGCGTAATGTATATCTGGGCGCCCTCATGGGCCACCTTCGGTGTCTTCTCCAGCACTCCCATGACCTGCCTCTTCAGCCGCTCCCTGTCCACCTCCAGGGTGGAGAGGACCTGGGCGGTCACGCCGCCCTCCTGGTCGAGCAGGGCCAGCAGGATATGCTCGACATCCCACTGGGCATGCCGGTAGCGGCGCACCAGTTCCTGAGAGGCGACAATCGCTTCCCGCGCCTGTTCGGTGAACTTATCCTGCCTCATGGTATCATCTCCTCGTTTCCTCCCATCTGCTTCCTTATCTCTTCCATCTCTCTCTGGAGAGAAGCCAGGCGCTCCATGAGCCTCAAGACTACCTCCACCCCGGCCAGATTGATGCCCAGGTCGTCCATCAGAGTCTTAACATGCCGCAGCCTCTCAACCTCCCTCTCCGAGTATAGACGGAGGCCGCCGGGCGAGCGCTCCGGCTCCACCAGTCCCATTCGCTCATAGTAGCGCAGGGTATGGGTCCCCACGCCGACCATCCGGGCGGCGATGCTGATGACGTATCTGGGCTCGCGCTCAGAACCCATTTCTCTGGCTCCTTAACATAATCCTTACTCGTCCCCCTCTGTCATTGCGAGCGAAGCGAAGCAATCCGTTCGCCCCGCCCGAGGGATACGGATTGCTTCGGGGCTTTGCCCCTCGCAATGACGGGTGTTTACAGCGGCAGTTCCTCAAAAAGCTTTCTTTGCTCTGGACTCAGCTTGGTGGGCAAGACCACTTTCACGCCGGCAAAGAGGTCCCCCCGAGCTGTATCGCCCAGGTGAGGCATACCTTTT
>JAUYGE010000205.1 GCA_030690705.1 Dehalococcoidia bacterium
GGGAAGTGGAGCGCCGACCGGCTCTATGAGGTGAAGGAGGGCGATGGGCGGAAGAAGTGGTATGCGCTTACCATGTTCCCCTATACATCGGGCGACCTCCCTATCGGGCACTGGTACGCCATGGCTCCCTCCGATGTCCACGCTCGCTTCAAGCGCATGCAGGGCTACAACGTCCTCCATCCGATAGGCTACGACGCCTTTGGCCTGCCCGCCGAGAACGCCGCCATCAAGCGCGGCATCCATCCTCACACCTGGACCATGCGCAATATCGAGAACATGCGCTCCCAGCTCAAGAGCATGGGGCCCACATACGACTGGAGCCGCGAGGTCATCACCTGTGAGCCCGCTTATTACAAGTGGACGCAATGGTTTTTCCTGAAGCTGTACGAGGCTGGCCTGGCCTACCGCGCCAGGGCGCCGGTCAACTGGTGTCCCCACTGCCAGACCGTCCTGGCTAACGAGCAGGTGCTGGCTACCGGAGAGTGTGAACGCTGCAATACACCGGTGACCAGGAAAGACCTGGAGCAATGGTTTTTCCGCATTACCAGATATGCCGATGAGCTCCTCGACCACGACCGTATAGACTGGCCGGAGCGCATCAAAATCATGCAGAAGAACTGGATCGGCCGCAGCGAAGGCGTGGAGATATCGTTCGGGCTGGACCACGAAGGCGTGCCGGAGAAGGAGATCCGGGTCTTCACCACCCGGCCGGATACCATCTTCGGCGTGACCTTCCTGGTGCTGGCCCCCGAGCACCCGCTGGTGCGGAAGCTCACCACCGCCAAGCACCGGGCTGAGGTCGAGAAGTACATCGCCGCCTCGCGCCAGCAGACGGAGCGCGACCGCCTCTCCACGGAGAAGGAGAAGACCGGCGTCTTCACCGGCGCCTGCTGTGTCAACCGCCTCAACGGCGATAAGGTGCCCATCTGGATAGCCGATTACGTGCTGACCTCCTACGGCACCGGAGCGGTGATGGCGGTGCCGGCCCACGATACCCGCGACTTCGAGTTCGCCCGCAAGTTCGGCATTCCCGTCAAGGTGGTCATCGCTCCGCCCGGATGGTCGGGTGCGGAGCTCTCCGAGGCCTATGTCGAGCCGGGGACTATGGTCAACTCCGCTCAGTTCAACGGACTGCCCAGCGAACAGGGGAAGGAAGCCATCGCGGATTTCATCTCCCAGAAGGGCTACGGAAAGCGGACTATCACCTACCGCCTGCGCGACTGGCTCATCTCCCGGCAGCGGTATTGGGGAGCGCCCATACCCATGATTTACTGCGCCCATTGCGGCATCGTCCCCGTCCCCGAAAATGACCTGCCGGTGCTGCTGCCCCCCGATGCCGAGTTCAAGCCAACTGGCGAGTCGCCCCTGAAGTACGTTCCCTCCTTTGTGAATACCGCCTGCCCCAGGTGCAAGGCTCCCGCCCAGCGCGAGACGGATACCATGGATACCTTCATGTGCTCCTCCTGGTACTTCCTCCGCTATGCCAGCCCTCACAGCGCCGGAGCTGCCTTCGAACCTGAAGATATCAAATTCTGGCTGCCCGTAGACCTGTACACCGGAGGGGCGGAACATGCCAACATGCACCTTCTCTACGCTCGCTTCTTCACCAAGGCCATCAGGGACATGGGACTGGTGAACTTCGGGGAGCCGTTCACCCGGCTCTTCAATCAGGGCACCATCATCAGCCAGAAGCACAAGATGAGCAAGTCCAGGGGCAACGTGGTCACCCCGGATACCTACGTCACCGAACTGGGCGC
>JAUYGE010000234.1 GCA_030690705.1 Dehalococcoidia bacterium
GGCTGAAGAAGCATTCGTTGAGGCTGTAAAGTTCGCCCCTAACGACCTTAAGACACGTCTTCGGTTTGCTACCCTCTTATATCGCTTGCGTAAGTATGCTCTAGCTGAGCAGGAAGCCCGAAAGGCGATAGAACTTGACCCGGCATCTCTTCATTCCCACAGGCAACTTTCGCTTATTCTTGTAAGGAGACGCAAGTACCAAGAGGCGATAGCGGCCTTGAATCGGGTTCTTGAACTAGACCCAGAAGATACGCATGCCTACATCACGTTAGCAGGTGTCCTCATCGACACCAACGCGACTGAAGGAGCTGCGCAAGTATTGCAGAAGGCTGTCGAACGCGGGGTGGCTAACGCGTATGTGTATTTCTTGCTGGCTAAGACCCACGGTAAACTGGGGCGCAAGCTGCAAGCTCTTGAGGCTGCAGGGAAATCCGTGGAGCTTGCGCCTAGGCACAGCTCACACCACATCGTGCTGGCACTTTCCCTGTTGGATCTGAGCCGATATGGCGAGGCCGCATCTGCGGCTCGGAGGGCGGTCGAAATCGACTCGAAGGATGTCTGGGCGCATCGAGTGTTGGCCGACTCTCTCTTCTCATTGGGCCGTTACGAAGAAGCGTGCGCCAGCTACCTACGAGCGACCGAGTTGAAACCGGGTAATACTAACTTGCGTGCAGACTTCGCTACTTGTCTTACGGAACTGGGAAGGCATGATGAGGCCCTCAGTATTTGCCAAGACTTGATCTCAGACAATAATAATGACTCCTACGCTCTAAATGCATTGGGCAACGTGTATTTCGCGAAGGGTCAGTTTGGCACTGCCTTGGACCAATACGTGAAGGCATCTTCTCTGGATCCTGGCAATGCGCGTTTTCTGGGCAATGTGGGTGCTGCCCTGAACAATCTGGGCCGTCATGAAGAAGCGATCACCTATGCAGAAAAGGCTATTGGCATTGACACTGAATACGCTGACCCATACAGGGTGCTCGCCTACGCATTGCTTGAGGTCAGTAGACATGGCGAAGCGCTTGAAGCTGCAAGAAGGGCCCTAGAACTGAAGCCGGAAGACGCTTTTGCTTCGTATCTGGTTATTACCGCTCTGATGGCTTTGGGCAGGTTTGATGAAGCATCTGCGTCGATAGAGGAATTCGAACGACGTGGTGGCAGGTTTGCCGGTGAAGTGGGGGTTGACATAGGTTACATGCAGTACAAGGCAGGACAGATAGGGCAAGCGATTCAGACCTACGAGAAATTGATTCTTTCTAACCCCAGAAACGATGTTGCTCTTAACAACTTGGGTTACCTTTACCTGTTCCGGGGTGAACCGGATTCAGCCATGACGCAGCTTACTCGCGCCCTTGCGCTCAATTCGGGCTCCTTGGCTTCCCATTATAATCTTGCGGCCTCGCATGTTGCGAAAGGAGACTTGGCAAGGGGAAGGCAGGAGTACCAACTTGCGGCAGAGATTGACACGCAAGGACAACATGAGAAGCACTTATCTGACCTCCTGGAGATCGAAAAACAGCATCCCGACTGGACTTGGCCTGGCAAAGCCAAGGGTCTCCTTCGAAAGAGCCGTGCCAAAGGAAGTACTTAGGCGTTCGTTTCAGCTTTTTGGAGAGGGTCGACGTCTCGCTGCTTCAGTTTCTCCGCTGGTGTTTCCGACCCACTATTAGTAGCGTAGGGGATGGGGGTGGCGGCAGTTCTGTCGCCCCACCCCCCGCCTGTCCGACTGGCCGAACTTAGCCTTTCTGTTCTCGATGTCCTGTGCGAACTCGGGACCTTTCAGCATCTTGGCCACCATCTTTGGAGCTTGAAGCGCGCTCTTGTTCGCGCTTCTGCGAGGTGTCGAGTGCGATAACAACGCTGACATCGAAATCATGCTTCCGCCAACTGGCTTTTCCAAGTGGCCTCGCTTTGGGGGTCTTTTTTGCAGCGCGAATCCTTGCAGGACATTTGTCTAAGTTCTGCTGTGTTTCTGCAAGTAGGTGGTGCCCCTGGGGCGACTCGAACGCCCGCAAATGGCTTCGGAGGCCAGTGCTCTATCCAACTGAGCTACAGGGGCACAGGTTAATTATAGACTGTCGGTGTGCCACGAACAACAGCGGTAGCAGGTCGCTCATAAGCCCACCGACCCCACCGAGACTGGCTTCGTCCTCCGCCTGCGGCGGATTCCTTGCAATGACAGCCGGATATCCGCGTCAAGCCCCTTGGGCGCGCTCCGTTCTTTCGGTTATAATGGGGAGGTGAGCACGGAATCCCAGGTCTTCTATCGCAAGTGGCGTCCCCAGACCTTCGCTGAGCTGATCGGCCAGGAGCATGCCACCCGCACCTTGCTCAATGCGCTGCAAACCGGTCGCGTGGCCCACGCTTACCTCTTCTGCGGCCCGCGGGGCACGGGCAAGACCAGCACCGGCCGCATTCTGGCCAAGGCGGTGAACTGCCAGAGCGGCGGCAAGGGCGAGCCGTGCAACACTTGTGACATTTGTGTGTCCGTCAACGATGGTCGGGCACTGGACCTGGTGGAGGTGGATGCCGCCAGCAACCGGGGTATTGATGAGATCCGCGAGCTCAGGGAGAGGGTGAAGTTCGCTCCGCACCTTGGCCGCAAGAGGGTCTACATCATCGATGAAGTGCACATGCTCACCGATGCGGCCTCGAACGCCCTGCTGAAGACACTGGAGGAGCCGCCTCCCTACATCATGTTCATTCTGGCCACCACCGAGCCGCATAAGCTACTGCCTACCCTCCTCTCACGAAGCCAGCGGTTCGATTTCCACCGCATTTCCCAGGCGGATGTCGTCTCCCGTCTGGCCTTTGTCAGCCAGAAGGAGGGCATAGAAACCAGCTCCGAGTCCCTGATGCTTATCGCCCGGGGCTCGGGAGGCAGCCTGCGCGACGCGGAGAACACCCTCGAGCAGTTGACGGCCTACTATGGTTCGCGGATTGAGCTTGCCCAGGTGAAGGAGACGCTGGGCATCACCGGCGACGCACGCGCCCGGGAGCTGGCCGGGCAGATAGTCAAGAAGGACATACCTGCCGGTCTGGCGACCATCAGCAGCGTCAACATCGATGGCCTCGACCTGCGCCAGTTCACGCGCGAGCTGGTGGAGTATCTGCGCCAGTTGCTTCTGATGAAAGCCGGCTCGGCCACCTCGGGCGATTTGACCTTCGAGGAAGCCGCCGAGGCTAAGATCATAGTGGCGGGGACCTCCCTGGACCATATCCTGAAGGCGGTGAGGCTGTTCGGGGGCATCGACCTGCGCCTGGACAACTTCTCTTCCCTGCCTCTGGAGATGGCGCTGGTGGAGTGCTCGCTGGCGACGGAGGAGACAAAGACGCCCTCGGGGCCGCGTCCAGCCAGGGCTCCGGTGAAATCACGACAAGTTGGGATTTCACCCTCGCCGAAGGTATCCGCCGGGGCACCCGAGCCGGCGTCACCCGCTCAGGAGCCAGCGCCGCCTCCGAAGCCCGCGGCTATTGAGGCCCCTCCTCCCGATGGCGATTACGTGACCTATCTCCGTGCCAACTGGAAGAGGGTGCTGGAGACTTCTCATGGCGCCAATACAACGGTGGAGGCGCTCCTGAGGAGCTCCTGTGAGCCAATGGCGTTTGAAGATGGAGTGCTGGTGCTGTCGGTGTACTACCCCTATCATAAAGAGAGGCTTGAAGACATCACCAAGCGGCCCGTTGTGGAGGGGATATTCGGCAAGATTCTGGGGACTCGCTGCCAGGTCCGCTACGTTCTGCAGCAGAGAGAGAAGAAACCTCTGGCCGAGGGCCATCTGGTCAAGGCAGCTATGGAGATGGGGGCCAAGATTGTAGCGAGGGAGAAGAATGAACCGACAGATAATGCGTCAGGCGCAGGAACTCCAGGCCCGGTTGAACAAGGTGCAGGAGGAGCTGGGCCAGGCCCAGGTTGAGGGCACGTCCGGAGGGGGAGTGGTGAAGGTCACTGTCAACGGACAACTGAAGGTGCTGGCGGTCAAGATATCGCCGGAGGCGGTCTCCGCCGGCGATGCGGAGATGCTGGAGGACCTGGTGCTCAGCGCCATCAGTGACGCCATGACGAAGGCCCAGGAGATGGCGCAGAGCCGCCTCGGCGCCCTGACGGGCGGGTTGAAGATACCCGGCATTATGTGAAGCTCAGGAGGACAGTTTTGAAGTCTGGCTTTTCATCCGATGGCTCGCCTGTCTCCCGACTGGTGGAAGCCTTTCATAAGTTGCCCGGCATCGGCCCCAAGGTCGCGCAGCGTCTCACCTATCATCTGCTGCGAGCGCCCGTGGAGGAAGCCAGGGCTCTGGCTGAGGCCATCCTCGATGTCAAGGAGAAGATCAGGCTCTGCTCCCGGTGCTTTAACATCACCGACGTCGACCCCTGCACTTTTTGCGAAGATGAAGGCCGCGACCGCACCATAGTCTGCGTGGTGGAGAAACCTCTCGACCTGCTGGCCATAGAGCGAGTGGGGAAATACAAGGGACTGTACCATGTTCTCCACGGCGCTCTCGCCCCTAACGAGGGGGTTGGGCCGGAAGGGTTGAAGGTAAGGGAGTTGCTGGTCAGGCTGCAGGGCTCCCCCGTTCGAGAGGTCATCCTGGCCACTAACACCAGTCTGGAGGGAGAGACCACGGCGATGTACCTCCAACGTGTGCTGTCGCCGCTGGGCATCAGGGTGACCCGGCTTGCCCGGGGGCTGCCGTTCGGCGCCGACCTTGAGTACGCCGATGATCTCACCCTGTCCACCGCCATCGAAGGAAGGCAGCCCGTTTAGTTTCCCTCTGTGTCTTTGCTAGGAGAAGAAGTAAGGGGCGTCATAGAGTGGGCGAAGCCTCCTCTATGAAGATATAAACCCCTCTCTCCTTGGAAAGGAGAGAGGGGTAGGGGTAAGAGGTCGACAGATGCCACAACCCCGGGTTTACGAGACTGAGGCGGTGGTCATCCGAAAGATGAACCTCGGTGAGGCCGACCGTCTCCTCACGCTTTACACTTCTTCACTGGGCAAGCTCAGGGCGGTAGCCAAAGGTGTGCGCCGCCCCAGGAGCAAGCTTGGCGGGAACGTGGAGTTGCTCACCTGCAGCCGGCTCATGCTCGCCCGCGGCCGGAACCTCGACATCATCACCCAGAGCCAATCCATAGACAGTTTCATGGCGATCAAGACCGATCTTCAGCGTACCTCCTGGGGACTGTATGTGGCTGAACTGGTCGATCGGTTTACGCCGGAGCGTCAGGCCAGCCGGGCCCTTTTCGAGTTGCTGCTTAAGACACTGAACCGTCTGGCCGGGGACGGAGCGGGCGAGACGGCGCTACGCTACTTCGAGATTCATCTCCTGGAGTTGGCCGGCTACCGTCCGCAGCTCTCCCGCTGCCCTGGCTGCAACAGGGAGCTGCCGCTTTCGTGCCGGCTTTCCTTCAGCCCGGTGGCGGGTGGTCTGCTGTGCATGAAGTGTCGCGCCGGCGAGCCGGAGGTAATATCCCTTTCCGCCGATGCCATCAGGATGCTTGGCCGGTTGCAGGACAGCGATGGCGAAGACGTGCTCAAGACAGGGTTGAGCCAGGCGCTCAATGCCGAGATAGGCGGGGTACTGCAGGAGTACATCAGCTATATTCTGGAGGGAAGGGTCAGGTCAGCGGCCTGGCTGAGACAGCTAAGGAACGGGGTGTAGGCCGACAAGTAGCATTCCGTATTGAAACGGCTATTGCCAAGTGGTATAGTGCTGATGTATACTAAGCGGTTAAAAATCATAATTAGTTAGGTGGAGGACTCCTTTGGAACAGACTTCGTTTCCCAAGTGTCTCAAGTGCAAGGTGGGGGACCTGGTGCCGCTATCGGACTTCGGCAGCCAGGGTGCGGCCATTCATTGGAAGGCCTGGGTATGTACCAATCCTGATTGTGGCTTCAACCTGAAAATCAGGAACGGCGACGTATACCTTAACGAGCCCATTCTCGACGGCTCTCCCCACGTTGTTCGTTCTCGCTGAGCAGCGCCAACGTAAGTGAGCCTTCGGGCTGCCGAACACAGGTCAGCAATCACACCGAGTTGCAAGACGACCGCAGTTCCATGATTCTTGGGCTGTGGTGCGGAGTGAGTTGAACCCTGAGGTCGAGCGAAAGCTGCGCTGGACAGGGCTGAAAGAAAGGTTGCTTGACCTTCTCTTCCCACCCAGATGTGTGGGTTGTGGAAGGTTAGGCAATTTTTTATGCTCTTACTGCAGGCGGAGCCTGCCGTATATGCTATCGCCTCACTGTCCCGGGTGCGGCAGAACGGTGACCGAAGGGGGGCTCTGTGTTCGGTGCCGGGAGCGAGTCCCGGTCCTCGATGGGCGGCGCTCGCCTTTCCGGTTTGAGGGTGTTATCCGCTCGGCGGTGATCTCCTTCAAGTACCGGGGGCTGCGGGCGCTCGCGCCGTCGCTGGCCCAGCTGCTGCAGGTGTACCTCTCGGGAAGTCTATTGCCGGTAGACATCCTTGTTCCTGTTCCGCTTCACAAGAGGCGTTTGCGCGAACGAGGCTACAATCAGGCTGCTCTCCTTGCCCGGGAGCTGGGCAAGCTTAGCTCGCTCCCTGTGGGGGAGCAGGCCCTCCTGCGGCAGCGCCAGGCGTTGCCGCAGGCAAGAACGGCCACTATTGCTGAGCGCTACCGGAACGTGTCCGGCGCTTTCCTCTGCTCCGGAGACGGAGTGAGGGGGAAGAAGGTGCTGCTCATTGACGATGTGAGCACCTCGGGCGCTACTCTGGAGGCGTGCGCTGTGGCGCTGAAGTCCGCCGGGGCCGTCAGCGTCTGGGGGCTGGTACTGGCGCAGGAAATGTAGGCTCATCGGTATCTTATCGTGTGAGGGAAACAGATGGAATGGCAGATTAGCGGCAAGAACATGGAAGTCAGCGAGGAAGTGCGGAGGCACGTGGAGCAGAAGCTGGGCAAGCTGGTCCGGCATCTGCCCACGCTCCTCCTCTCGCAGGTGGAAATCTCCCAGGAAAAGACCAGGTCGCCCCAGGACCGCTATATTGTTCAGGTTACGCTGGACAACCGGGGCACACTTCTCCGCAGCGAAGCGCGCGCCTCCGACATCTACACGGCAATTGATTCGGTGGCAGGTGTTCTCGACCGCCAGATTGAGCGCTATAAGGGCAAGTTCTACTACCGCGGGCGTGGCGGGGCGACTCCACGGAAGGAAGAGGAAGGCGCTCCTGTTGCAGAGGACGAAGAGGAGGCCCCTGGCAAGCTGGTAAGGGTCAAGCGCTTTGCCATCAAACCCATGTCGGTTGAGGAGGCCATCGAGCAGATGGAGCTCCTCGGACACAACTTCTTCCTCTTCCGGAACTCTGAGGAACAGAAGCTTAACCTGCTCTACCGTCGCAAAGACGGTGACTACGGTCTCATCGCCCCTGAGGCGCCGTGAGTGTATCTCCTGTCATGTCTGGCGAGCAATGTAGGGTGGGTTAAGTCCCGATTCTATCGGGACGAACCCACCCGGGACGCGGTGGGTCCGCGCGGCCACGCCTCAACACTCCTGCCCTGTCCGCGCTTGACCCACCCTACGGGTCTTTGAACGAAGCACTTCGCTACGCCGTGGTGAGGCTTGCTCCCGGCTGGGTAGGCCTGCTGAGCTCATCAAAGGGGTTGCGCCGTCTTGTTCTGCCGCAATCGTCAGCGGAGCAGGCGCGCTCCTGCCTCCGGAGCTATCTCGATGGAGCCACCGCCGATGTCCCGTACTTTGAGGCGCTGCTCTCGCGCCTGGCGGCCTATTTCGAGGGTCGAGCTGTGAGTTTTGAGGAGAAGCTGGACCATTTTGAGGCTACCCCTTTCCAGGTTCAGGTGTGGGAAGCTGTACGTGGCATACCATATGGCGAGACGAGGAGCTATGCCTGGGTAGCCGAGAGGATTGGGCCCCCCGGTGCGGCGCGCGCTGCCGGCCAGGCTCTGGCGGCCAATCCGGCGCCCATCATTGTCCCCTGTCACAGAGTGATCAGGAGTGGTGGGGGATTGGGTGGGTTCAGCGGCGGGCAGTCCATGAAAGAGTATCTGCTGAAGCTAGAGGGCGGTTCGCCAGGCGGGCTGCCTCTTCGCTAGCTCTCCAGGGCCAGGTTTTCTTCCCCTACCTGGGCAACTAGTAGCTGATGTAGCTGCGGGTCATACTTGACCCCGACATCCGGCAGGTCTATCTTCACCGTCTCGTCGTCCCGATTGATCAGGAGACGCACCTTGCTCTCACCCGGATACTGCTTTATTATCTCTACTATCTGGCGGAAGCGGGTCAGGTCGGTCTCTTCGTCCCGCGTCTGCTCGAGGCGCACCACCAGGCGTTTGGAGGGTGGTGGAGGTGGGGGATGTTTCTCCTCCCTGACAGCATTGTTGTTGCCTTCAGTCTTTTCCATCAAGTCCGGGTAGCGGCTGGCGCCGTCGCAGCTAAGCTGCGCCTTCCCCTCCCTTACTCTCACCTTGCCCCGGACGAGCAGGATGTTGCCTTCCAGCCACAGGTCCTTCGTATCCTTGTAGGCTTCGGGCCATACGGAGACCTCCACGCTGCCGTCCAGGTCTTCCAATGTGGCAATGGCAAAGGGGCGGCCGTCCTTGGTGGAGAGCAGGCGCACGGTCGTTATCATGCCGGCGACGATTACGCTCTGCCCGGCCATCTCTTCTTCTATCTGCCCGCACAGGGTGGTGGTGTGTGATGCCAGCTCCTGCGCTACGGCAGCGAAAGGGTGCTCGGAAAGGTAAACGCCGGTGAGCTCCTTCTCCCATGCCAGCTTATCCCCGGGGGGGATGGCCATATCCTCGAGCTCCAGGCCGGTCATGGGCACGGGCACATTCTCTCCCCAGAGGTCAAACATCGAGGTCTGGCCGGACTCCTTGCGCTGTTTCTCCCTCTGGGCGAGGGAGACTATCCGGTCGATGCCGTTGAGCAGCGCTCCGCGGCTGCCCAGGCAGTCCAGGGCGCCCGCCTTTATAAGGCTTTCAAGCATCCTCTTATTGATGCCTCCCAGGTCGGCCCGGCGGCAGAAATCATGGAGCGAGGCGAACTCGCCGCCATCGGCGCGGGCCTTGAGAAGCGGCTCAAGCCCGCTCGCCCCCACGTTCTTGATGGCGGCCAGGCCGAACCGTATGGCCTCGCGGCCGTTGCCCGTCCCGACCTGTCGAGACTCGATGGAGAACTCGATCCCGCTCCGGTTGATGTCCGGCGGCAGGATCTTGATGCCCAGGCGGCGGCACTCGGCGATGGCGGATTGAATCTTCTCCGTCTGGCCGGTGTGGGCCATCAAGAAGGCGGTCATATACTCGACCTGATAGTTCGCTTTGAGGTAGGCAGTCTGGTAAGCGATGTGGGCGTAGCTCACGCTGTGGGCCTTGTTGAAGGCGTAGCCGGCGAATGGTTCGATGAGGGAGAAGACCTCCTCGGCCAACTCGACGGAGAAGCCATTCTTCTGGGCGCCAGCGATGAATTTCTGTTTTTCTTTCTTCATCACCGCAGGGATTTTCTTGCCCATGGCCTTGCGGAAGATATCGGCTTCTCCCAGGCTATAGCCGGCGAAGGCTCGCACGATGAGCAGGACCTGGTCCTGGTAGACGATGACTCCATAGGTCTCCTGAAGGATTTCGGCCAGAGCGGGATGCGGGTAGCGTATTGGTTCCAGCCCGTGCTTGGCCTTGATGAAGGTAGGGATGTGCTCCATCGGGCCGGGCCGGTAGAGGGCGATCATGGCCGCTATGTCGCCGAAGGTGCTCGGTTTCAGCTCTTTGATATAGCGGCGCATCCCCCCTCCTTCGAGCTGGAAGACGCCGCTGGTCTCGCCGGAGGACAGCAAATGGTAGGTCCACTCGTTGTCCAGGGGCAGATGGTTAAGGTCGAGATCGATGCCTTTGGTGCGTTTCACCAGTTCCCTGGCTCTGGCCAGGATGGTGAGGTTGGCCAGACCCAGGAAGTCCATCTTGAGAAGTCCGAGGCGGGCGATGTTATCCATACTGAACTGGGCCATCACCGTGCCCTCTTCCCCGCCTTTGCTCGCCCTCTGGAGCGGGACATAGCTTGTCAGGGGCTCCTTGGAGATGACCACGCCGGCGGCATGGGTACTGGAGTGCCGCGCGATTCCTTCGAGCTTCTTCGCCGAGTCCACCAGGTTCTTGATGGTGCTGTCATCCTGGTAGCTGCGGCGCAACTCTTCGCTTTCCACGAGCGCCCGGTCCAGGGTGACATGGGGCGCCGCCGGGACCAGGCGGGCCACGCGGTCCACATGGCTGTAAGGCATACCCAGCGCCCTGCCTACGTCCCGGAGGGCGGCCCTGGCGCCCAGCGTGCCGAAGGTGATTATCTGTGCGACGTGGTCGGTGCCGTACTTCTGTGTGACATAATTGATAACCTCATTCCGGCGGTCGTCCTGAAAGTCCAGGTCTATATCGGGCATCTCCCGTCTCTCGATGTTGAGGAAGCGCTCGAAGACGAGGCGATATGTCAAAGGCTCGATCTCGGTGATGCCCAGGCAGTAGAGGACGATGCTTGCAGCGGCGCTCCCGCGGACGCCGAAGAGGATATGGCGCTGGCGGGCAAAGGAGATGAGGTCCCACACCACCAGGAAGTAACCGGCGAACCGGGTCTTCTTGATGACATCCAGCTCATAGGCCAGGCGCTGCTCTGTTTCGGGGGACAGGGAGGCGTACCGTTTCCTGACTCCCTCGTAGCACAGCTCGGCCAGGTAGCCGTCGGCGGTCTTGCCTTCGGGAAGGTCGATTTCGGGGAGATGAAGCCGGCCGAACTCCATCTCGAGCTGGCACTTGTCGGCAATGACCTGTGTGTTGTCGAGGGCCTCCGGGAGGTCGCGGAACTGTTCTTTCATCTCCTCCTGGCTCTTGAGATAGAAGAAGTCGCCGGCCATCTTCATCCGTTTTGCGTCGTGGATGGAGGCGTTGGTCTGAATGCACAGCAGGAGCTCATGCGCTGGCGCGTCCTCCTGGTTGATGTAGTGGACGTCCGAGGTGGCCACCAGAGGTATCTCCAGGTCGCGGCCCATCTCTATCAGGGCGCGGTTGATGCGCTCCAGCTCCGGCATGGGATGGCGCTGAATCTCCAGGTAGAAGTCGCCGAAGACCTCCTTGTACCACCTGGCTGCCTTTCGGGCATCGTCCAGGCGCTCCTCCAGGATGAGGCGCCCCAGCTCTCCGTGGGCGCAGGCCGAAAGAGCGATGAGGCCTTCATGGTGCCTGGCGAGCAGCTCCCGGTCCACCCTGGGTTTGTAGTAGAAACCGTCGAGATGGGCGCGCGTTACCAGGTGCAACAGATTGCGATAGCCCTGCTCGTTGCGGGCGAGGAGGACGAGGTGCCCGGGGTGTTTCTCGGAAGGCGTCCGGTTGGCGGCCGAACCCTGGGCGACGTACGTCTCACAGCCGATGATGGGCTTGATGCCTGCCTCTTTGGCGGCGAGGTAGAAGTCAATCACCCCGTGGAGAGCGCCGTGGTCGGTGATGGCCAGGCTTTCCATCCCCATCTGTTTGGCGCGAGCCACCAGAGCGGGAATCTGGCACATGCCATCAAGAAGGCTGTATTCGGTGTGGACATGAAGGTGGGTGAACATTCTGGAGCTACCCTCGAGAAAGACTCATTATTATAGCACAGGGCTAATGGGGTGGGAGGCTGGTGGCCCTGGCGATATTGACACGTATTGGATATGCGAATATCATTTCGGGTGAATGTCCGGCAATATGAGCGTAAGAGCAAAGCTTCTCATCCCCTTTCAGGTGCTTGTGGTGCTGGTCCTGCCGGCGCTGCTCATGGTGGGCAACCTGCTCTGGGCGGCGGGAGAGGTGAATCTCTACGAGTATGGTTTCAGAAAGTACGAGGTGGACCAGGCTACCGGCATAGAGCAGGCTGAGCTAGCTAAGGCCGCCGCCGTGCTGGTCCGCTATTTCGATTCCGCGGAAGAGCCGGTTGATGTCAGAGTGATGAAGGACGGCCGGGAGTTTGAGCTCTTCAATGAGCGGGAGAAGGTCCACCTGAGGGATGTGAAAGAGCTGATTCAAATGGGCCGCCGCCTGCGCCTGGGGTTGCTGGCCTACGCCCTGCTTTTTGTGGTCCTTGCCCGGTGGTGGGCGGGCAGGGATTCTGGACGCACGCTGGCCCGGGCAGGCCTCTTCGGGGCCGGGCTCGCGCTGGCCTTGATATTTGCCTTCGGTCTAGTAACTCTCGTCGGATTTGACTGGCTCTTCCTCCAGTTCCACCTGCTGAGCTTCTCCAATGAGTTCTGGATGCTTGATCCCGCCACAGATTACCTGATCAGGATGGTCCCCCAGGGATTCTTCTACGACGCTACGCTTTTCGTCACCCTGGCCACACTGGTAGAGGCTGTCCTGCTGGGGGGCGTCTGCAGGGGTTATCTGAGGCGCAGTTCCAGGCAAACCGGGCCGGTTGTTTAATGTCATTGCGAGCGAAGCGAAGCAATCCGCTGATCCACAACCGTCTACGGATTGCTTCGGCACTTCGTGCCTCGCAATGACAGAAGGGACCGCGGGGGATAGATTCTTCGGTCGCTGCGCTCCCTCAGAATGACAAGGAAGGTTCAGCCCCTGGCTGCGCCCACTTTCTCTTTCCGGGAAGGCAGAGCGGTCCAAATCTTGAACAGCTCGTTCGAGGAGTGGACAAAGCCGAAGTTCAGCTCGATGTTGTGCAAAGTGGCCTCGTGCTCCTCAACCTTATGCGTCGCGGTGCAGTCGCTCAGGAAGACCACGTTGTAGTCCATCAAGAAGGCCTGGCGGGCGGTGGACTCGACGCAGGTGTTGGTGGTGACGCCGCTCATGATGACGGTCTTGATTCCGGCGTTCCTCAGGACCAGGTCGAGGTTGGTGCCGATGAAGCCGCTGAAACGGTACTTGATGACGATACACTCGCCGGGCAGGGGCTTGATCCTGTAGAACTCGGCTCCGAAGGTGCCCTCTTCACAAATGGGTGGGAACTTGGACGAATTCCCACCCTTCTTGTTCCTCCAAGCCTCGGAGCGCGTCCACTTGTCGTGGCCATTGCGAATGAAGATGACCGGCACACCCGCCTTTCGCCCCTCGTCGATGAGCCTTTGAATGCTGGGCACGACGGCGGTGCAGGGCTCGATATATATGCCCCGTTTGGCCTGCCCTCCCTCGGGATGGCAGAAGTCATTTTGGACATCTATCACCAGTATGGCTGCTTGACCGGGCCGGATCAGTTCCTCCAGTTTAACCATCGAACCCTCCTTTTCCCACTCGAACTATGAGGCAATGTTAACCGCTGTCACTCTTTTTTGCAATACTTTTCTGGATACCTTAAAATCGCTCCCAGTATGCTCTGGGACTCTGGTTGCTCCAGTGCTACCAGAAGCTGTCATGGAGGTGTTGGCCCGGTGAAGACGAAACTTCTCGCGATTCTCTTGTCGGTTGCGTTTGTGGTCAGTGGTTGCCAGGCGGCTAGCCGTCAGGCCGAGGGCACATACACCACGGGAACCTCGGCCGGCGACGCTGAAACGCTGAACTGGCTGATCGCCGCCGACAGCGCCTCTTTCAGCTACGCCGGGCAGACACTGGACTCTCTGGCCTCCTACGACAATGATTTCAAGGTGCACGTCAGGCATGCGGCCAAGCCCATCGAGGTCTCCCCTGACGGTCTGGTCTACACTATTACCATCAGGGACTACCTGAAGTGGAGCGACGGCACCCCGGTGACCGCCGAGGACTACGTCTATACCCTGAAGAACCTGATGTTCTCCGACTGGTTGAACTATACCTATCAGAGCGACTGGCAGGAGGAGGTGGATGGGAAGAGCGTGTTCGTAGAACCGAAGGTGGTGAACGCCACGACTTTCACCATCACCCGGAAGACGGTGGAGCCGGAATTCATGGACAATGCGCTAATGAGCCTGACTCCTTATCCCAAGAACATCGCCCAGAAATACGAGGGGAACGTCAAGGCCTTCACCGAGGCCGAGGAGTTCAACAAGCTGACCTACACGGGCAACCTCGGCCCCTTCAAGTTCGTGGAGTGGGTCCGCAACGACAAGTTTGTGGTGACGCGCAATCCTGACTTCTATCTGGCTAGAGAAGATAAGGGCACCCCGTTCTTTCAGAAGTACATCATCAAGCTTTTCGGCACCCCGGCGGCCCGCATGGCGGCCCTGGAGGCGGGAGACATCACCTCGAGTGGACTCCAACCGTCAGTATGTCACTCTGCCTTCGGGGATAAGGGTGTCC
>JAUYGE010000264.1 GCA_030690705.1 Dehalococcoidia bacterium
GAGACCTGCCAGAAATCGCCGCTATGTGACGGCTGCTGTTTGCTGGACCTTTGCCCCACTGGACAACAAATAATGGCGCACTGAAGCGGGTCGGGGCTGCTATAGACACAACCGCTCTGGATATCCCAGGGATGGGGACGCTACAACGCCGCGGACCTACCTTCCTGCCAGAAAGCTGCAGAAACCTTCTTGGAGCGGTATCATTACCACCGGCCGCACCTCGGCCTTGGACTGCGCACACCCCTCACGAAAGGAGCCTGACTGTCGGATATTTACGGAGAATATAGCAGTCAGTGCTCTCGTTCATAATGATGGGTGACAGTGGTAAAGTGTCATCATGAGAATCATTACAGCAAGGGTTCCGGGAGTGGCCCGCCTGGCCCGCATTCCGGAGCTCTCCAGGATGGCCAGGCAGCGGTTGAAGTGGATGGACTATTACCAGGCTCACGGAAGGAACGCAGCACTGACGTGCAGGTACTTCGGGATCAGCCGGCAGACCTTCTACCGGTGGAAAAGGCGCTACGACCCCTACAATCTGAATCGCCTAGAGGAGCGTTCCCATAGGCCCAAGCGGCTGCGTCAGCCCACCTGGTCTAGAGAGTTGGCCCTGGCAGTGCTGCACCTGCGTGAACAGTACCCCAGGTGGGGCAAAGACAAGCTGGCGGTGTTGCTGGGAGAGAGGGGGTGGCAGGTCTCCACCTCCATGGTAGGCCGCATTCTCACCAGGCTGAAAGCCCGTGGGGTGCTCCGGGAGCCACTGCACAGCGGCATCTCCACTCGGAAGCGGCTCTGGCGGCGTCCTTATGCGGTGCGCAAGCCCAAGGGGTATGAGGTGAAGGAACCCGGGGACTTGGTGCAGGTGGACACCCTGGATGTCAGGCCCCTCCCAGGCATGGTCCTCAAGCACTTCACGGCCAGAGACATGGTCTCCCGCTGGGACGTACTGGAGGCCCATACTCGGGCCACAGCTACTACAGCGGCAGGCTTCCTGGATGCTCTCCAGACCCGAATGCCCTTCCCCGTGCAGGCTATCCAGGTGGACGGGGGTAGTGAGTTCCAGGCAGCCTTCGAGACGGAGTGCCAGCGCCGGGGGCTGCGACTCTTCGTGCTGCCGCCCCGCTCGCCCAAACTCAATGGCTGCGTGGAGCGGGCCCAAAGAACCCATACGGAGGAGTTCTATGAGATTACCAACTTTTCCCTGGATGTGGCCACCTTGAACCAGGAGCTCCTGGCTTGGGAGCACACCTACAACACCATCCGCCCTCACCAAGCCTTGGCCTACCTCACCCCACACCAATTCGTCACTCAGTGGCAACACCAAAGAAAGGAGTCAAAGTGTCACTGATCATCTGGACGAGTACACACAATTGTTATTTCTTCTGGGGGATGGTATACTATCGCTGGAATGCTTGTGGTGGGAAAGTGGGTTCATACCCACTTTCTTTGTTAGATGACTGGGAGTTATAGGAGTCTAGGACGGCGATCAAGGGAGCGAAGCGAAGATGAAGAGCGACTTTCTTATTGCTGTAACCCAGCTAGCCGCTGAACGTCGCCTTCCCCGGGAGGCGATCATCTCGGCTATTGAGGCGGCTCTGGCTTCAGCCTACAAGAAGGACAGCC
>JAUYGE010000233.1 GCA_030690705.1 Dehalococcoidia bacterium
GTGAAGAATCTCGGAGCGGTGGGGCCTGTTTGTGCATTACTAATCCCACCAGAGATTCTTCGTCGCTTCGCTCCTCAGAATGACATTTGAGGCAAGACCTAGTCCTCTCCCTCCAGGGGAGAGGAAATTCTGCCGAGGCCACAGTTGATCTACAGCCCCAACTTCGCCCCCCACTTGGCCTTCACCTTGTTGACCGTCTCCGGACTGACCGAAATGGCCTCGGGGAACTCCTTTATCCAGGACCACGGTTTGCAGGCATCGATGATGGCGCGGGAAGCGACAACGGCCGACGCCGGTTTCTTGATGAGCGGGTCGAGGTAAGTGCTGCGCCCGCCGCGAATGATATCGATGTTCTTCTCAGGGTCGCACCTGGTGCTCATCGCCCACACCACATCCTTGAGATCGGTGTAGTCGATGTCATCATCCACCACCACCACGAACCTACGGGTGACATTCCCCCTTGAGATGAACTGCAAAGCGTAGAGCCCGGCTTCCTTGGAGTGTCCGCCGTAGGTCTGTTTGATGCAGACCACGACAAACAGCCCTCCGCCCATTTCGTGAGTCCACACGCCTTTGACATTGACCACGCCGGCCTTATCGAGGGCATTATGCAGGGAGGCGCTGGCCATGAGCGATTCATAGTAGGACGTTTCCGAATGGCCGCGTCCGGGAGGAGCACCGAGGAGGATGGGGTTGTTGCGGAAATACACCTTCTGCACTTCTATTACCCAGTCCGCCCTGGCCCCGCTGGCATAATAGCCGGTGAACTCGCCGAAAGGCCCTTCCGTCCTGGTCTTGTCGGGAGGACACCAGCCCACCAGCACGATCTCGGCGTCCGCCGGGATGGGAAGTCCGGTAACATCGTCCTCAATCACATCGAAGGGCTTCCCCATCATGGCGCCCAGGTAACTGTAGTCCACATCCGCGGCCACCGGAGCTGCACCGAGACAAAGCACCAGGGGGTGATGCCCCACCGAGAGAGCTACCGGGGCCGGCTGGCCCCTATCATGGTACTTCTTGACGTGCATCCAGCCGTGCTTGCCGTGGGCGATGTGGAGTCCGGTGGTATTGGCGTCGTGAGCCTGGACGCGATAGGTGCCCAGGTTCACCGAGCCGGTGTCCGGGTCTCTGGTGATGACCACGTGGCCCGTGCCGATGAAGCGCCCGCCGTCGGCCTCATGCCACTTGGGGACGGGGAACTCGAAGACATTGATCTTCTTGCCCGTCCTGATGTTCTCCATCACCGGCCCGGTCTTCACCTTCCTGGGAGGCGTCTTGCCAGCGACCTCCTCCCACTGCGAGAGCTTCGCCCGCAGCGAGGCCAGGAGGCCGGCGGTGTTCTCCTTGGGCGGCAGTCCCAGGGTGAGGGCCACCCGGGCCGGGGTGAGGAACGCGCCCGACAGCACCCGGAATCCCGGAGGATAGTCTTTTATCTTATCGAACAAGAGAGCCGGGGCGTTGTCCCGCCTGCCGTTCAGGTCGGTGATGGCGCCGATCTCCCAGCCGCAGTCGGCGCCCTCCACCGTCCTCACTTCCTCCATGCTCTGCACCTTTCCCAGCCAGTCTCTCAGGTCTTCCGACATGGTTCTCCTTTCAACGCCAAACTCACTCAACACGACGGCGCTGGGCCCTGACTGCGCCGGTCCCCGTCACTACGCTGGAGAGACCCTTCGCTTCGCTCAGGGTGACAGCCTCATGGCTCTCATTCTGAACGATTACATGTCATTCTGAACGGAGTGAAGAATCTCTCTTCCCTCAGACGACCTTTTTCGCCAGCACACCGGCCACGCCGGCGTCCTTCACCCTCCGGTGGATGGCGCCGACGTCAGTGGTATACAGGCCATTCTTCTTCAGCCTTTCGAAGAAGGCCTGGTGCCCGAACGCGTATCCCCGGTTCAGCCCGCCGGGGACGTCCATCATCTCCCCGACAAAAGCGACGAAGTCCCCGATAGCTATGCTCCGCGGCAGGGTCAGCGGCTCCTTCCCGGCGGCAGCCCGAGCGGCATTGTGGCCGGCCAGCACGCCAGTCACTATCACTTCAGCAATGCCACCCAGCGGCCCGGCCTTCTGGCCCGCGGCGAAGAGGTTGGTGAAACCCCTGACACGCAGCTCAGGTTCGCAACGGGCCATCGAGACCCAGTTTATCCGGTTGCCCTTCCCCACGCCCATCGGGTTGTCTATAATGGCGTTCTCAAACCCCGGTATCTTCCGCAGCTCGCTTGGCAGGATACTGCCGTTGCCAACGCACTTGGCGGTAATGCCGATGTCCACCACGTTAAGGCTCTCCATCTGCCGCTGGCTCCGAATGCCTCCGATACGATAGAGCCTTTCCGAATCAATCAATTCAGGGGGAAGCGGGATAGTGACCACTCCATCCCTCTCCAGACGGGCTCTCAGGACGGGGTCGAGGCTCGTCTTGTGCAGGGAAAGGGCCGCGTCGATGGTCCCCGGCGTCCCATCGGGACGCCGCCGCATGAACTCCGGCGCGCCGGCCTTGGTGGCGATGCTCACCCGGTCGCCGAACGTGGGGCAGCGGTGGGTGACGCACATGGCGCAACCACCGCCATACCGGGTACAAATGTCTATCCCGCCGGCGTTTCCCGAAGAGTCCACGAAAGCATCCCCCTCAACTGCCCCCTTCCGACCCACCTTCACCGCCTTCAGCCGGGCGTCCTCCTTTATCACATCGGTGACGCGGTTCACCAGGCGCAGGTCCACCCCCGCCCCCTCCACCAGCCGGCGCACCGTCGGCTCCACCACGACGGCGTTGTACACGTAACCATTGACCTCGTCCACGATGTTGGCATCGTGCAGCTTGATGGACTCCAGCGCCTCAAACATATCTCCTGCACCAAGCGCTTTAGCTTCCTCTGCCGCAACGAGCTTGCCATTGTAGTTCATCCGTCCCGCCCTGATGCCGCTGGCGACTACGAAGTCCATCCTCTCCAGCAAGATGACCTCCGCACCCGCTTTAGCAGCCGATATGGCAGCCGCACACCCGGCAAAACCCGCTCCGACGACAACGACTCTGGGCCTATCCATAAAGCGATACCCTCCTTCTTACGAAAATCCTCCGTGCACATTCGTGTCATTGCGAGCGCAGCAAAGCAATCCGTCCACCCCCTGTCATTCTGAGGCC
>JAUYGE010000028.1 GCA_030690705.1 Dehalococcoidia bacterium
CGTGGCTATCTATGCTGTCAAATCCTGTGGTCGGGATAGTATTGTCTGGGGAAGACAGGTGTGCTGGGGACTCAGCGCATTTCTGACCGGTCTTGCCTTAGATGTCATTCTGAGGAGCGAAGCGACGAAGAATCTCTGGGTGGGGTTAGTGTTGCACAAACAGGCTCCCCACTCCGAGATCCTTCGGTTCTCTCAGAGCCTGCCGAAGGGATGACACGGGGGTGGTACTCTTGGGGCAAAGCCTCCCTCTTTGCCAAAGGGGGAGAGCCCTTTTTCTGCATTCTCCCATCAAGGCAACTGACCACGCTGTCGCCTCAACCTGACAAAGGACCGGAAGGATTCGTTATAACATGGTAGAGGAGAATTGGTGTCTTTACGCTTTGGATTTCAGCATTCCTGTTGTATCATATGCGCAGGCAGTGATGGCGCGGGTATCGTAATGACTTCTGAAGCCGACCGGGGAAGAATAGACTCGATGAAGGACAACGAGGCTCGACTGTCCAGCCTCTACGACGAATACTACGACAAAATTGCCCGCTATGCTTATGCCCGCATCGGCGACCGGGCTGGAGCGGAAGATATAGCCGGTGAGGTTTTCCTCAAAGCCCTGGAGTCTTTGGGGACATACCGGGAGCGTGGTGTCCCGATGCAGGCCTGGCTCTTTAAGATTGCCCATAACCTGGTGGTAGACCATCTGAGAAAAGGGGCCAGGTACAGGACGGTACCGAGCGATACGGTAGAGATAATGGATAAAGCCGACCTGGAGACCTCCGTGGACGCAAATATGGAATTGCAGAGGGTAATCACAGCTATGCGGGGTTTGACCGGGGAACAGAGTGAAGTTGTAAGGCTTCGTTTCTTCGGCGGGTTGACCTCACGGGAGGTGGGCAGCCTGCTGAGCAAGAACGCCGGCGCGGTGCGCGAGATGCAGCGGGCGGCGCTGGAGAAGCTGCGGCAGGCGCTGAATGAGGGCCGGCCACGGGACAGAAGATGATGGCAAGCGACTTTGACCGAATACTCGATGAGTGCATAGACCGCCTCGGGCGCGGTGAAAGCCTGGAGGCGTGTCTGGCCGCTTACCCAGAACACGCCAAGCCGCTCGAGCCGCTGCTGCGGGCGATGGTGCAGACGGAGGCGGCCTGCTCCTTCACCGTCTCGGTTGACGCCAAACGGGAGACGAGAAAACGCCTTTACGCCGCCCTGGACAGACGGAGGCAGCCCTCTTTCTGGCGCCGACGGATGGCGCTGGCGACCCTGGCCGGAGTGCTGGTCGCCGTGGTTGCCGGCTACCTTGCCCTGAGCACCATGCCGTTTCGGGCGGAGCCGCCCTCAATAACCATTCCGGGGCCGGCTGCCGAAGGCAACTTCGCCTTCCTGGTGAGCGACGAGGTGAACGCTATCGCCGACTTCAGCCACCTCAATGTTACCGTCAGTAAGGTCGGCCTGTTGCAGGGCGGCAGCTCTGCACGGTGGGTGGAGTTCGTGCCGGAGGTGAGGGAGTTCGACCTCACGCTCTTGCCCGGTGAGAAGACGCAGGAACTCTGGCGCGGCAGCGTGCCCGAAGGCGAGTATACGAAGGTCTTTATCTACGTCACCACGGTGCGGGGCGTCCTGAAAGCCACCGGGGGAGTCGCTGAGGTCAAGCTACCCAGCAACAAGTTGCAGATATCCAAGCCGTTTCAGGTCAGTGCGGGCGCGGTCACCAGCTTCACCTATGACCTGACGGTCATCAAGACCGGCAATGCCAGGGGAGGTGGCAGATACCTCATCAAACCGCAGGTCGGCGAGAGCGGCGGCAGCCAGAAGCCGGACCAGGGCCAGGGAAAACCGGGCAGGCAGCCCTGACATTTTCACCCGGTTTCCGTTACTAGAAGTCGGAAGATAAAACTTGCTGTCAAAGGGAGGTAGACAATGAAGAGAGAGTCCAAAATTATGGTGTTTGCGGCGGTCTTCGCCATCCTGGCGCTGGTGCTGGCCGGTTGCGCTCTGCCATCACCGTCGGGGCCAGCCGGTGCGACCCCTCCATCGGGTCAACCTGGCTCAACGTCAACTCCATCAGGAACGTTGCCGTCTGGCCAGCCTGGCTCGCCCGGTAAGGTCGAGGTGCGGGTAACCGACGCTCCGCCCAGGGAAGAGGTGACCGGCGTCAAGGTCACCGTGGCCAGCGTGGAAATCCATAAGGCCGGGGCCGCTGAAAATGATGAGGGCGGGTGGCTGGCGATGAAGCTCAGCGGCGCCAATACCTTTGACCTGCTCCAGATTAAGGGGTTGGAGGAGGTCCTGGCCACCGGCGATCTCGCTCCGGGCAAATACACCCAGATCCGGATGGAGGTCACTAAAGTAGAGGTCACTCTTAAGGGAGGACAGCCTCAGGCAGCCCAGGTACCCAGCGGCAAGCTGAAGTTTGTCCAGCCTTTCGATGTGGCGGCTGGTAAGACGACCGTGCTCCTCTTCGACTTCGACGCTGACAAATCGGTGAACGTCACCGGGAACGGCCAGGCCATGTTCAAACCGGTCATCAAGCTCACTGTGACCAGGACGCCCGGTGCACCCGGGGCGCTGGAAATCACCACTGCCAGCCTTCCAGCGGGGAAAATAGGACTTGCTTACAGCGCCAGTCTGGCTGCCACCGGTGGGACAGAGCCCTACACCTGGAGCATCGCCGGCGGCAGTCTGCCCGCCGGACTGACACTGAACGCCGCTACCGGAGTGGTCTCAGGCACACCGACGGCTGCTGGGGACGCCACTTTCATCGTTAAGGTGGAGGACAGTTCGCCGGCGAAGAAGAGCGCCACCAGGAGCTTCACCATCAGCATCGCCGTGGCAACCACGTCATAGTACATACGGGCAACCCGGTAAAGAGGGGGCAGGATAGCCCCCTCTTTCTTTTCGCGGACCGCCGGTTGTATCTGATAGCTTGACAACTGGGCGCAAAGTTGTAAACTGTAACCCTCAGGCTTCTTTACCTGTATTTGCCGCTTGAGATATTGTTGCCCTGGCGAGAGACGTTAATAAGTAGATGACAAGACGACTGCTAAGAGGCTTCGGCATATTCCTGATTGCTCTCCCGGAGCCGTTCACTACCATGCTGGGTGTTACGCTTTTGTTTGCTTCTTACTCGCAATTCGGAAAACAGAAAGTGGATAGTGATGAACGCTTGCAGTCGTTGCTAGGGAACTGGGGCGAATATTACAAGCCAATTGGCTACATTATGCTCACCCGGCAGACCGCGCCGGTTAGAGTACCCCGCACTGCCAATAGAAGCCTGCCTTACCGCCGGACGGTTGTTATGGAGGCTCTCAAGCTGACAGACAATCTCGAAAGTCGTGGAAGGCGCTGGCGCGACAGCGAAGGAAGGCGTTCGCTTCTAGTACTGGACATGAGCAGCCGCCGCAGGCGGGAGGTTGCCGGGATAGTATCGGGCAACGCCATACCGGAGAAGTGGCCGTGGGGAGGGGAGCAACGGGGACGGCAGCAGCCCGGGCGCCTGTGTGCCGGAGAGGAGTCCCGGCTCGCCGGGACCAGCCGCCGCGTTGGGGAAGGAAGTGAGAGCCTCTCGGGCGCGGCATTGCTGCGAGCGAGGCAAGGGCTTCCGGGGCTGCTGGAACGCCGCCGTTGTCCTGCCGTGGCCGTCTGCTGAGGGGTTCGAACCAGGCCAGACAAGAGCCAGGGCCGATCTGAAAGTTCTCCCTGATATCACAATGGATACTGCCTGCCTGACGGGCAGTGCGAAGGAGGTCCGAGATACCCTCCCTGAAAGCCTTTTTCACCAATATCTCGGTGCGGGTGCCTTTTCACAGGAAAATCTACCTGGTCTTCCGCAACAATCTTATCAAGATACGGAAACGCCAGAATTGCTGCGGCCATCACGGTGAGCCTGGCGGTTGTGAATAAGATATAAAGACACCCTCTTCACTCAAGGGTCAGGGGAATCTGTTGCGAGATCTTATTGCTCTTACTGGCTGCCCCGCCAGGATTCGAACCTGGGCTCAA
>JAUYGE010000243.1 GCA_030690705.1 Dehalococcoidia bacterium
AGGGCGGCACCATGGGCATGGCGGTGATACGGGAAGCAAACACGCTCGGTGTTCTGCGACTGGTGGCTATCGTTATCATCGGCGCCTTTCTCGTCTCTCCAAGGGCCACCATCGCCTTCTTCGGCGCCGTTGCGCTGGTCCTCAGGGTCGTCATTCGTGGAGTATGGTCTCTGGCCCGCGGCCTGTGGTGGCTCGTCACGCAGGCGGCACAGATAGCAAGACGGCTCTTCGCGGCAAGGAGGACACCGGCACCGGTCCAGCCCCAAGAAGCAGAGGGCGAAACGTCCCGACAAGTCGGGACGCCCCCACCGGCGAAACCGGAGCCCAGGCCCACAGATATACCCCCCGTTCAGACAACACGAACGGCGCCGCGCCCCGACCTGGAACGTACCACCAGGGAGGTATGGAAGAAGTACACTGAGGCCCAGCCCCGAGGCGATGTCGCTGGCTGGCAACTCCCCTCGCTGGACATCCTCGACCAGATACCGGAGACGCAGGTGGGCGAGTCCGAAAACGTGCGCCGGGCGCGGATAATCGAGGAAGCGCTGGCCAGCTACGGGGTGGAGGGTAAGATAGTCCAGATCAATGCCGGCCCCACCGTCACCCAGTTCGGGGTGGAGCCCGGGTGGGACCGCAAGTACAAGGAGGTGAAAGAGAGAGACCGAGATGGCAATGTGCGCATCAAGCAGGAAGAGATATCCCGCACCAGAGTCAAGGTGGAGCGCATCACCACCCTTTCCAACGACCTCGCCCTGGCTCTGGCGGCGCCGAGCATCAGGATCGAGGCGCCGGTCCCCGGCAAGTCCATAGTCGGCATCGAAGTCCCCAATACCACCTTCGGCGTGGTGAGCCTGAGAGGAGTCATCGAGTCCACACCTTTCCAGAAGCTCAAGGCCCGCTCGAGCCTGGCGCTGGGCTTGGGCAAGGGCGCCGGCGGCGAGGCGGTCGCCGCGGACCTGACCCGCATGCCGCACCTCCTCATCGCCGGAGCGACCAATAGCGGCAAGACAGTATGCTTGAACGCCGTCATCTCGTGCCTGCTCCTCTACAACACGCCCGACGACCTCCGCTTCATCATGATTGACCCCAAGCGGGTAGAGCTGGTCAACTATAACGCCATACCGCATCTGGTCACGCCGGTGATCGTGGATAGCGACCGCGCGGTAAAAGCCCTGCGCTGGCTCCTCCAGGAGATGGACGGCCGCTACCAGAAGTTCGCCGCCGCCGGGGCGCGCAACATCGATGGATACAACAAGAGCCAGCCTCCCGACAAGAAGATACCCTTCCTGGTCCTGGTAATAGACGAGCTGGCCGATTTGATAATGGTCTCCTTCGAAGAGGTGGAGCGCAACCTCTGCCGCCTCGCCCAGATGGCGCGGGCCACGGGAATCCACCTGGTGGTGGCCACGCAGCGCCCATCAGTGGACGTCGTCACCGGGCTCATCAAAGCCAACTTCCCCACCCGCATCAGCTTCGCCGTAAGCTCCCAGGTGGATTCCCGGACCATCCTGGACTCCGTGGGAGCGGAGAAGTTGCTTGGGAAAGGGGATATGCTCTACATGCCCACCGATGCCTCCAAGCCGAAACGTCTCCAGGGCTGCTTCGTCTCCGACCCAGAGATAGAGCGCCTGGTCTACTTCTGGGGCAGCCAGCAGAAGGCCGGGGCGCCGGCAGCCAACCTGGAGGAGGCGATGAGCGCAGCCGTCGCCAAAGGGGCAGCGGATGAGGACCCGATGATGGAAGAGGTGAGGAGCCTGGCCCGCGAGCACAAGCACCTTTCTACCTCCTTCGTCCAACGCCGCCTGCGCGTCGGCTATCCCCGGGCCGCCCGTCTCATGGAGCTCCTGGAAGCCGAAAGAGGAGCGGGGCAGCAGGGAAACAAGACTGACAAAACCTGAGGGAATCCGCCCCCTCCCCCACCAGAAGTGGACTAGCAGAGCCAGGGCGATTACCACGCCGGGAGAAACCCATCTTTATGGCCATCACCCCAAACCCTTAAAAGGCAAACCAGGCTAGTTCAAAACGATCTGAGCTTCCTGCCTGACCACGCCGAGTTTCCTCAGGGTGATGCGGATCCTCTTGTTGCACATGCCTGCCCCCAACATCGCCCCCAATGACTTTAGATGACCGGGGAAAGCTGCTAATGCCGCCGGCTCTTCTTCCTCTTTTTCCACATCAGGCAGTCTTTGCAGCTCCTCCAGTATACTCTCCGACGAGCTGTCGCTGAGCTTTAACGTGATGACCGTACCCTGTTCCCATGAGCCAACTATCTGAGCAATGCTGGCATGACTATTCTTGAGTTTCTCCTCCAGCTGGCAAATGAATCTCAGTAGCTGGGCATCATCAGCAGACGGGAGAACAACCAGCGCAATCTCTTTCGAGCCATCGTTTGAGCCATGGTGCTCCTTCGGAAGCCCTCCCTCCGGCTTTTCAGCGCCTTTCCTCTCATAATTGATGCGAGATTTTGAGGCAATGTTCTTACTAATTACCACCTCGCCTTGATGAACCCACCGAATGGCCTGGGTAAGTTCCTCGCGCTTGATATCCTTAAGGAGATAACCTCCCGCCCCGGCCTCGATAGCCTGAGCCACGTATTCGTCATACAAAGTCAACATGATAACTTTGCAGGAGGGATATTTCTGCTTCAGCTGCCGGGTGAGCTCGATCCCGTTCACGGTGGGCATCTTGATGTCCATCAGTACCATGTTGGGGGAAAACATTTCAACGTGTGATAAAGCTTCCTCATCACTGGCGCCATGCCCTACAAGCTCCATATCTTCTTCTTGTCCCAGCATGTGCCACAACCCATCACGCACAACCTGATGGTCATCCACTATGAGAATCCGAATGTCTTTCACCATCTTACCTTCACCTCAATAATCTGCAGTGTAAGAAGATAAACGTTTACATATTGTAGCTCCTCATACTTAGCTTCGGAAGGCCCGAACGGATAATTCTATGCGCAAAAAGGGGTCAGTCCAGCGGACGAGACGGTGAACAAGGCGGAAGAATCAGCGATTGAAGTGCGAGGCGTCAGCGTATCAAATCAGTTTTCTTCTGTAAGCTTCTGATACCGCCTCGGAGCGGTTATGGGCCCCGAGCTTTTCAAGGATGAGACGCACGCTTCTCTTAATCGAGGCCTCACTCAGGAAAAGCTGGCTTGCCATCTCTCCGGTGGTTGCACCATTGGCAATAAGGCGGAGGATGGCCAGTTCTCGCTCCGAGAGAATCTCTCGCTTTTCAATGTCCGCCGAAGCGGCCAGAGCAGCCAGCCGGCCCGGACTGAGAGACAGGTTAAGAGGCGAGCGCCCCTGGTGTACTGCCCGGATAGCTTTTGCCAGCTCCTCACGCTTGATATCCTTAAGGAGATAGCCTTCCGCCCCGGCCTCAATAGCCTCAGTCAAGTACTCGTCATAGAGGGTCAACATGATGACCTTGCAGGACGGATGTGCTTGCTTCAGCTGCCGGGTAAGTTCAATCCCATCCGTTCCGGGCATCTTAATGTCCATGAGAACGACCTCGGGGACCAGCAGCGCCACCTGGTTGAGGGCCTCCCTGGTATCGGCCACCTCGCCCACTATCTGAAAATCTGCTTCAAGTTCCAGCATGCGCCGCAGTCCTTCACGCACTACCTGATGGTCATCAACCAGAAGTATCCGGATAGTGTCCATTTATCTCTCTCTTACCTCATACCGAACGGGGAAACTCAGCGTTATGACAGTTCCCGCCCCTTTGCTTGTCCTAATCCTGATATTCCCACCCAGGGTCTCGGCCCTCTGCTTCATGCCCAGCAGTCCCATATGCCCTACAGAGATGGCACTACCCAGCGTTCGTGAAAGGTCAAAACCCTTGCCGTTGTCATGAATTTCCACCACAAACTCATCCTCGTTAAACTGAAGGCGGAGACTCACCTTGGTGGCACCGGCGTGCTTCCGAACATTGGTAAGAGCTTCCTGGACGGCGCGGTAGACAGCTATCTCCAGGTTTGGCGGGAGCCGGGCCGGCTTGCCATCTTCGCTGAATTCACACTCCAGGCCCTCCGCCTTCAAATCTCCAAGGCTTTGCTGCAAGGCATGGGAAAGCCCCAGTTCATCCAGAGCAGGGGGGCGGAGGCCAATCACTACCCGGCGCAGCTCCTTCAGGCTCTTATCAATGGTGCTTTCCATAGCCGAAAGCTCATCCCGGACTTTAGCGTTGCCGTTTCCCGAGATAAGCTGACTACATGTCTGAACACGATAAGAGGCCGCCACCAACCATTGGGCAACACTATCGTGGAGATCGACCGAAATCCTCTTGCGCTCCTCTTCCTGGGTCTGGACTGCTTGAGACAGGAGCTGCTGCACTTGAAGCTGCTGGCTCCTGAGGCTCTCAAGCATACTGGCGTTTTCTACGCTCACCGCTGCTTCATTAGCCATAGTCATGAGCAGGTCTACCTCATCATCAGAGTATGGTGAGTCAGACTGTTTCTTGCCCAGCGCCAGGATGCCGATCAGCTTGCGCCTGCTCCTTATGGGGCAAAGCAACTCTACTCCCAGGGCGCTAAAAGCAGTCCTCTCTGACTCCCACAGGCTCTTAAATTGCGGAATGACATCCATGAACTCCCGCCTGAGAGGCTTACCTTCACCGGCAAGCCAGGTAACTACGGGACTGTCGCCGGACAGACTCAGTCCAGGAGGCGATTCTTCCTCTGCAGCTTGATGGGTGAACCGCGTGCTGAAATCGCTACTCCCGCTATCAGGGAACAGCAAGGCGGCTCTGCTGACATGCAGAGCCGCTACTATCGGCTCCAGTATGCTTTGGGCCAGTTGGTCGAGGTCGAGGACGTTGCTTACCCTGTGCGAGAAGTTAAGCAGTATCTGCCGGTAATCATAGGTCTCACCAAAGAAGAGCCGGTCTATCCATTTCTGGATGAAATGCCTCAGGGGATTCAGCAGCGAAACAACCAGTAAAGCAAACCCGGCGGCAAGGGCCAGTCTGCCATAGGGCCAGCCCTGAAGGAAAACCTGCAGGGTGAAGAGCAAGAGTAGATATATGGCAGTGAGCAGAAGGGTCAGGCTTGAGTAAACCAGCCCCTTCTGCAAAACGAGCTTGATATCAAGAAGATGATACCTCCTGATGGCGTAGGCAATAATTAACGCATTAGCAAGGTTGCCGATATGGTCCAGGGGAAACCCGGCTAAGGCAGGCACAAGGTTGGAGTAAGTGAAAAGCACCAGTATGCTCCAGCCTGCCATGAGGTACATCGTACGGTTGCGGTCTGTCGGGTCGCTGGAGCCACGATTCTTCTTTATGAGTAGAGCTATGATAGCAACGATAAAAGTGAGGCTGATGGCGCCGATAAAGTAGAGGGAAATCCCCAGATCGTGGTACAGTACTCCTTCAACAACATAGGAGCTTTGGACTATGTAGCCGCTGAAAGAAAGAGCGGCCAGAGCCACGAGAAAGACGTAGCCGAGAAGTACCCCACTCCCGGCAGGTCTGCCGGTGTAAGCCCGGATAAAGTGGTAGTAGGTAATCAGGTTCCACACCAGGGCTACCACCACGAGCTCATTCCAGAACAGCACCTGCTCCGGGAAAATATTGAGGTGGAGCATGAAGGAGGTAAAGCTCCAGAGGCCGGCAATTTCAAGATAAAGAGCGAATACCCTGCCGGTCCTTCGTTCCCGGGACTGCAGTGTCAGTACGAATAAGCCAATGTAAGTTAGAAAGGAGACCAGCGGGACCAGAGCCCATACAGTCAATGTGGCATTCCCTGCAAATTATTATGTATAGTCAGCCAATTATGGCTTACGGCTGGGGCCTTGTCAATGAGGATAGGGGAGAGACTCACGCAGTTCTGCACAACGAAAACAGGTAGCAGTCCTGATGGCTGCTACCTGTTTCAGGGGCTAATGCAGGGGACGGCCGCCTGGACTCTGAAGTTTGTTTACACCAGCACTTTTTGCTGTTCTTCGGCAGCCACTTTGCCGGCGGTATTGACCAGGAAGTCTACGGCGTCATCCGAAGGGTTGAGATGAGGCGGCTTTAGCTGAGTGAAGTCTGCTCCGGACCTTTGCTGTTTTAGCTTGTAAAGTCGAAAGGCATCCTCGGTCAGCAGTGTGGTCTCCAGTGGTCTCAGGCCGGTAAAGGATTCCAACTCAGCATAGGGCGTATCCATTCTCTTGAGCTCCTCATGAACTGAGGCGGCTACCTGCTCGGCAGTGACATGGCCGTTTCCCTTGAGTTCAATATACAGGTGCAGTACCGGTTTGCTCTTGACCTCTTTGCGTACCGTCCAATCTTCGTAAGCCAGTCCAGTATTCTCTATGGCCCGCCAGATAATCTTCTCTGATAGCCTGGTAAAACCGGCAATATCAATCTGGTCGTCTACGCGGGTGAGGAACTCCATCTGGGGAATGTCTATATTGACATGGTCGTTGCGCAAAGAGGTTATTTTAACCAGATGCCCCAGTCTGTATCTCATAAACGGGCCGCCGTGGAAACTGGTAATAACCAGCTCATAGTTATTACCTGGCTTAACCTCATCCAGCAGGAGAGTCGGTGGTTGATACATGGGATCTTCCCTGGACTTGATACTCTCCCTTTCGGGAATAAACTCAAGAAAATTGAGATGGGGGATGAAGGTCATCCCCTGGCGGTCCCAGGTCTGCATGGCAATCATGATAGCTTCGGTGCAGCCATGGAATTCCAGCGGCTCTCTGCCCCACATTTCCTTGATTTTTTCTTTATAGATGGAACTATCTATTCCGAAGGTGATAAGACCCTTCAGCGGCCATAAATCTTTAGGCAGTAAAGGCCGATGGGCCAGCTTACTTCTTATCAATCCCCTTGCCATGCGGGGTATCGCCTTAGGTTTCTTGAGCAAAGCCTTGAAATTCGTGTTATTACTTTTCTGTTTGAAGCGGTCACCGATGGCTACAGCAACACTGGATAGGGCAAAGCACACATCCAGCCCCTCGGACAGGGCCATCTCAAAGCCCCGCTGCATCCTCTCCTCAAAAGACATCCCTTCCGCTTCTTCTGGCGGCGGCAAGAAATCGAATAGCTCAGGGGGTAAGAGGCGGGCCATTGTGCCTGTGGCATAGGGTGGGGGCGCCATTCCGTAGAGGACCTTATCATGCTTCCTGAGTACAATGTCGTTTCTTTGCTTACAGGAAGAGAAAAACAGCAGAGCAAACAATAGCGGCTCAATCTCCCGGAGTTGTTCGGCCATCACCGGAACCTGGCGGAAAGGATAGTCGCCAGATTTTCCTGAAGTATGCTGCCACAGTGCTGGTTTCCTGGGCAACACATCATCCCTCTGTGCCAGAAGGTAGGGAGCATAATCATCATAGGTAGTGAGGGGAACCTGGTCCCGGTATTCCTCCACGCTACAGGGATTAGCTCCGTCCATGATAGAACGGCCCAGCTTGCACCCTTTCATAAGCTGTAACTGTTCTGCAAGGAGCCGCCGCTGAATTATCATGAAGTCCTCAAGGCTCAGGTCAATGAACCCGCAGCACCTCTGCCATACCTCCTCAGTTCTACCTTCTCTAATCAGTTTGACTGTCTCGGTCATTTTGCTCCTCAAGCCAGAATTCAGGCTCTAAATTGCTGTGTCAGCGAATTCATGAAAGTGTTCAGGCTCTGTCGATTGGGTACCAGCATGGGCGTTTTCTGCCGGTAGCTATCATAGCCTGCGAACATCTTGCCGAAGACAAACTTGTCCTGCACAATAACCAGGACTATGTCCAGCAAGATGAATATCGGTGCGGCTATAAGCAAGAGACTGGACCTGGAGACTAGAATCAGAGAGAGCATAACAAGTACAAACCCGGTTACTCCCGGGTGCCGAACGAGAGCATATAGGCCGGTGGTTATCAGTTCATCGCCAACACCGGAAGCAATGTAGGTCTTGCGAAAGGGAAGATTGATAAACAGGGAATATATCAGTAGAAGAAAAGATATTATCACCAGCCCCGAGCCCAGCCAGGTAGACCATGGGGGTAACGGTAGCTTATCTGCCCCGAGGCTCGCCCTAGCCAGCGCGTAGAGCAATAGGCTGATACCCAGCATCCAGGCAAAAGGTTTGGCCACCGGCAACCTTCTGAGGGCGACGATGTCAAAAAGATGCAGTATCAGGAAACCAAGACAACCTGTGGCTATATAAACCATAAGTATAGACCACCCCGTACCAGTGTGGCAGGTTGTCTTGGTAATAGGAAGGGATTCTGTTCTAGAAGATAGTTCTATTAGAGGGGAATGGATTTGCTGAGGATAGGGCTGAGGGTAAGACTGAGGCTGAAACTGTTAGCAGTTGATGACGGCTTGATCAGACCTTTGTAGCCTTGCCGGCCGAACTACCCAGGCTTTGCAGTTTATGGGTCAGTTCTTCAAAAGTCTTATCTTCCGGTAGTTTGCCCATCTCCAGACCATAGGCAATGAAGAACTCCAGAAAACTTCGCAAGAGCTCTCTCATTCCCTGTTGGGAATAGTTGAATTCTTCCATGGTTATGTACTCTTGCTTCTTGGCGGCTGGCTCCTCTGAGCCTTGCTTCAAACAACTGTCGATAAGAAAGCTAATAAAATCCGAACGCCCCATGTCGCCACGATTCTCGTCGATCCTAGCTATCACTCCGGCATCAACTATTAACATTCTTTTCTCGGACATCGGACAGTCCTTTCACAGTTTGTTTTGAATAAGAGGCAGCCTTAAGAATCTACTGCCACTGGTTGCCCGGAAGCGGCTGGCTGGCGAAGAATGGCCTTCATCTGTCAAGCCAACCAAGCATTTCGGTTATGGCATCAATACTTTTGAGTAACTTCAAACCGGTGTCGGTCACATGGTAGGTGACACACGGATTCCCTATCTTCATCTTGGCGATGTAACCCTGGCCCATTAGAAAGCCAAGATACTTCTGTATTTGGGCATAGCTCATATTGGCGCTGTACATGATCTCGGTCTTGCCAGCCCCGTTTTCCCCTACCCTCAACATATCCGCTATTATTTCCAGGTTCGATCTTCTATTGTTTATCTTCATTCCTCTTCTCCTCCCCACCCCTTTGAGCTTTTCGGCTAATTCTGGTGAGCCTTTCGACCAATAATTGATGGGGCTTTCCGCCCCAACCGGCTGACATAATATATCCTTCGGGGCCAAGTGTCAAGACTGCGGCTTCGAGAAGCAGGGCTACTTGCCCACCCGCTTCTGCACCGCATCCCTGTAAACCCCGGCCAGGCCCTTGCCGTGCTGAAGCATCTTGTTCCGCTTCTTGCGCCGCTTTTTCTCGCGCCGCTCGGGCTTCGTCTCCGGCGGCTGAGTTTCTTCGGTCTCGGGCTTGGTGCTGGTCAACCCACCCCCCTTCTCAAACTCGGGGGATAATCCGTTCATCTACCAGCTCCCGCCTCAGTTCAACGATGCGGTCGCGCAAAAGGGCTGCCTTCTCGAATTCGAGGTTCCGGGCCGCCGTTTTCATCTGGGATTCCAGCTCCTTCACGAGGCGCGCTATCTCATCGCGGGAAAGGCCGACCGGCGCCTCGTAGGCAACCTTCTCCTCGGCCACCGCCTTCACCCTATCGGTGATATCCTTAATGGCCTTCCTTATACCCTGAGGCGTAATGCCATGCTCCCGGTTGTAGGACTCCTGGATGCGCCGTCGGCGCTGCGTCTCCGCGATGGCCTGCTTCATCGAGCCCGTCATAGTGTCGGCATACATCACCACATGACCATCGATATGCCGCGCCGCCCGCCCCATGGTCTGAATAAGAGACTGCGCCGACCTCAGAAAGCCCTCCTTATCGGCATCCAGGATGGCCACCAGGCTCACCTCTGGCAGGTCGAGCCCCTCCCGCAGCAGGTTGATGCCCACCACCACGTCGTAGACGCCCAGCCGCAGGTCTCGCAGAATCTCCACCCTCTCCAGGGTCTGCACCTCCGAGTGCAGGTAGTGAGTCTTGATTCCCATCTCTAGGAGGTACTCGGCCAACTCCTCGGCCATCCTCTTGGTAAGGGTGGTCACCAGACAGCGCTGGCCGCGGTCGACCCGCCTCCTTATCTGCTCCAGCAGGTCATCTATCTGTCCCTTGGTCGGCTTCACCTCCACCGTGGGCTCCAGCAGCCCGGTGGGACGCACCAGCTGCTCCGCGATCTGCTGATTGTGGGCGTGCTCATAGGGCCCTGGCGTGGCGGAGACAAAGACGGCCTGGCTGATCAGGCCATCGAACTCATCGAACTTGAGCGGCCGGTTGTCCAGTGCGGAGGGAAGGCGGAAGCCGAAATCCACCAGCGTCTCCTTCCGGGCCCGGTCACCGTTGTACATTCCGTGCAACTGCGGGATGGTCATGTGAGACTCATCCAGGAAGAGCAGAAAGTCGTCGGGGAAGTAATCGAGAAGCGTCCAGGGCCGGCTGCCCGCTGCACGGCGAGAGAGATGGCGGGAGTAGTTCTCCACCCCGGTGCAGTAGCCCGTCTCCCGGAGCATCTCAATGTCATACTTGGTGCGGGCCTCCAGCCTGGCGGCCTCCAGGATCTTCCCCTGGCTCCGAAACTCCTTGAGGCGCTCTTCGAGCTCCACCTGGATATCATCCAGGGCCGCCAGAAGGTTGTCCTGCGAGGTGACGAAGTGCTTGGCGGGATAGATATCCACCGAGTCCTTCTCCCCCAGCACCTCGCCGGTGAGCGGGTCAACCTCCACCATCCGCTCGATGATATCCCCCCAGAACTCAATCCGCAGGGCAATATCCTCATAGGCCGGCTGCAGCTCGAGGGTATCACCCCGCACCCGGAAGCGGCCGCGGGTGAAGTCGACATCGTTGCGCACATACTGCATGTCCACCAGCTGCCGGAGCACCTTCTCGCGCAGACGCTTCTCCCCCTTCTTCAAGCTGAGGACAAAGCGACGGTACTCCTCCGGCGAGCCCAAGCCGTAGATGCAGGAGACCGAGGCTACAATAAGCACATCCCGCCGCTCGAAGAGAGACCGGGTGGCGGCATGGCGCAGCTTGTCGATCTCCTCGTTGATCTCGGTCTCCTTCTCGATGTAGGTATCCGTGTGCGGCACATAGGCCTCCGGCTGGTAGTAGTCGTAATAGCTGACGAAGTACTCCACGGCATTATTAGGCAAGAACTCCTTGAACTCGGTACATAGCTGGGCCGCCAGGGTCTTGTTGTGGCACATGACCAGCGTCGGCTTCTGCACCCTGGCCACGACGTTAGCCATGGTGAAGGTCTTGCCGCTGCCGGTTACCCCAAGCAGGACCTGCTGCTTGTAGCCGCGATGCAACCCCTCGACCAGCTTGTCCACCGCTTGGGGTTGGTCTCCGGTGAGCTGGAAATCGGAGACGATCTGGAAATCAGGCATCCCCTTCCTCGGAAGGCAAAGTGCACTCCTCCCCGACGCTGATCTTTTCCTGCCTCACTAGCACATAGTTGACCTTGCCCGCGTCAATCAAGTCCTTCAGCTTCTTCTCATCCTCGGTGAGACGCGGGCGGTTACCGGTCTTCACCTCGATGAAATCAACCACCTCGCCGTACTTGATCCCGATATAGTCAATGGGCCGGCTGCCAAAATAGAAGAGCCGGTCGTAGCCCGAGAGCTCCAGCACGCTGAGCAGCTCGTGTAGCCTGCCAGTGACCACCGCCCGGCTCTGGGTGATGGACTGGAGCAGCTCACGGGGCAGGTCCTTGAGACCGTCCTGAATCTCCCTGATCGACGCCTGGGAGGCCAGCGCGTAGAGCATCTTCTTCTCCATCTCGGCTATCTCAGTCGCCGCCGCCTTCTGCGGACGCATGAGTAACGCCACTAAGACGACCAGCAATACCAGAATTATAATTAAGAGTACGATTTCCATGAAGACACCTCTTTCCGTCATTGCGACGGGCGAAGCCCCGAAGCAATCCGTCCCCGGTTCCTCTCCCCCCCCAGCGGGGGAGTCCCGATTCACTTCGTTCAT